>NZ_LSJT01000040.1:0-34950 GCF_001556795.1 Dermacoccus sp. CCH2-D9 | reverse complement strand
CGGGGCAACTCGTCAACCTTACCACCCTCGCTCCCCGACTTCAACTCGGCGCTTGGAACCACATTGCTGTAATTCGTTGCGTCCCAGTCGAATTGGTGACCAAGAGCCGTCCGAGTGAGTGGCTGTTTCCAGCTCCCCGCTCGCGGCGACTCAGAGAACATTACACAGCGCGGCGGGTGCTGCCAAATCGACCGCCCGGGTGCGGCCACCACCCCGGGATGCGCAACGGGGACCCACCGTCATGGTGAGCCCCCGTTGTCGTCTCGGTCAGTGCGCGAGCCGCGCGGCTGCCTGGTGCTTGCGCCCACGCTTGATGATCGCGGCCACGCCGTGGAGGAAGTCGTCAGCGCTCAGTTCGTGCTCCGGGTCGTCGAGCTTCGCGTTGTTCACGGAGATGGCGCCGTCCCCGATGAGACGTCGGGCCGCATTGCGAGACTCCGCGATGCCCACCGCGATGAGCGCGTCCGTCAGGGTGGTACCCGGCGAAACCTCTCCCCCAGGCAACTCCGCGACGGCGTCACGCAGCGTCCCCGCGTCGAGGGCCGTCACGTCACCCCTGCCGAACATCGCCTCACTCGCCGCGATGGCGCCGGCCGTCGCCGCCTCACCGTGCACGAGCGTCGTGACGTCGGCCGCCAGCGTCTTCTGCGCCACTCGCTTGAAGGGTTCCTCGGCCACGGCGCGTTCGAGCTCCGCGACCTCGTCCTTCGTCCGATCGGTCATGAACTTGATGAGCTTGATGACCTCGGAATCCTCGACGTTGAGGAAGTACTGGTAGAAGGCGTACGGGCTCGTCATCTGCGCGTCGAGCCAGATGGCATTGCCCTCCGACTTGCCGTACTTCTGCCCGGACGCGTCCGTGAGCAGCGGCGAGGTGAGCACGTGCACACTCTTGCCCTCCACCGAACGGATGAGATCAGAGCCGGCGATGAGGTTGCCCCACTGATCGGAGCCGCCGAGCTGCAAGGTGCAGCCGTACTCGCGGAACAGGTGCAGGTAGTCGAGGGCCTGGAGGATCTGGTAGCTGAACTCCGTGTAGCTGATGCCCTGCTCGGAGTTGAGGCGCGCCGCGACGGCGTCCTTCTTGATCATCCCGTTGACGCGGAAGTGCTTGCCGTAGTCACGCAGGAAGTCGAGGGCCGAGATGCCCTGAGTCCAGTCGAGGTTGTTGACCGCGATGGCGGGGTTGTCGCCGTCGAAGTCGAGGAACGGCTGCACCTGCTCACGAATGCGCGCGACCCACTGCGCCGTCTGGTCCTTCGTCTTGAGCACGCGCTCCGCGCTGGGGCGCGGATCACCGATGAGACCCGTCGAACCTCCGACGAGGACGATGACGCGATGCCCGGCGCGCTGCAGCCGTCGCAGCTGGATCAGCTGGACGAGGTTGCCGAAGTGCAGGGACGGCGCCGTCGGGTCGAAGCCGCAATACACCGTGAGCGGTCCGTTCGCGAGCGCGTCACGCAGCTGCGTCTCGTCGGTGGTCTGCGCCACCGCTCCGCGCCACTGCAGCTCGTCGAGGATGTTGCTCACGTCGTCCCTTTCGTCAGATGCTTCGGTTGCGCGGATCACGCACCCACCCCAGAGTCTCCCACGACCGCCCGATCCGGCGCGCCTGCTGCGTGGAGGGCGCCGCTGCAACGGGCTGCGTCAGCGCTTGCGCACCCGCGTCACCGCGGCGCGGTAGGCGGATACGCTCGGCTCGCCCGGGATCCAGAAGCGCCAGGGGAAGCTCTCGCCCTCACCGCCCGGCCCGCTCACGCCGACACGCGGGCCGGTGAGGTACTCGGGCGCGACGTGGCCGTCCGGTCGACGGACGACGACCTGGGCATCCGGCCCGACGACGGGAGTGCCGCCGAGGATCGGCTCGATCGCGAGCGCCTTCGCGAGGTTGCCCGGGCCACGAGCGAGATGGGCGTCCTTGGGAAGCGGCGCGCCCTCGCGTGCACTCGCCATGCGCCGCTCCCGCGCGAGGTCGAGGCCGTCGATGATCTCGCCAGAACGGACGAGGCAACCGGCCGACTCTCCGTCAGCCCCGCAGACGAGGTTCAGGGCCCGGTGGATGCCGTAGTTGATGTAGACGTAGCAGGTGCCGGGCGGGCCGAACAGCGCGGAGTTGCGGTCGGTGCGGCGCTTGAAGCCGTGCGAACCCGGGTCGACGGCGCCATGGTAGGCCTCCACCTCGGTGATACGCAGCGTCACCCCCGCGTGCGAGACGGTGAGGCCCAAGAGCTTCGGCGCGACGTCGACGGGCGGATGGGCGAAGAACGATGAGTCGAGATCCGGCACGCCGACATTGTGCCGCCCACGCCCGATTCGGGCCACCTCCCTCGGCGTGAGGCCCCGCACGCGATGTTGCCCAGGTTTCGGGGGCGTCGGCCCCCGAAACCCGGGCAACATCGAGCGTCAGCGTGAGCGGACGTCGAGCGTCAGCGGATGTCGATGGGTCGGCTCGCCCAGGTACGCAGTTCGCTCGACTTCGCGTGCGCGGCCTCGAGCTGCTCGGCGACGCGGTCGGGAGCCGTCCCGCCCGTCGCGTTGCGGGAGGCGAGTGAACCGGGCACGCTCAGCACCTCGCGCACACCCGGCGTCAGGTGCTCGCTGATGGCGGCGAGGTCATCGTCGCTCAGATCCCACAGCTCGATTCCGCGCTGCTCGCACGCCTGGACGCACTCCCCTGCGACCTCGTGCGCGACACGGAACGGCACGCCCTCACGCACGAGCCACTCGGCGATGTCGGTGGCGAGCGAGAAGCCCTGCGGCGCGAGGGATTCGAGACGCTCCGGGTGGAAGGTGAGCGTCGCCGTCATGCCCGCGAAGGCCGGCAGCAGCAGCTCGAGGGTGTCGACGGCGTCGAAGACCGGCTCTTTGTCCTCCTGCAGATCTCGGTTGTAGGCGAGCGGGAGCGCCTTGAGCGTCGTCATCAGGCCTGCGAGATCCCCGACGAGACGGCCCGCCTTGCCGCGCGCCAGCTCGGCGACGTCGGGGTTCTTCTTCTGCGGCATGATGCTCGAGCCGGTCGAGAACGCGTCGTCGAGGGTGACGAAGCTGAACTCCTTCGTCGCCCACAGCACCACCTCCTCCGCGATGCGGCTGATGTCGACCGCCGACATTGCGGCGACGAACGCGAACTCGGCGACGAAGTCACGCGACGCGGTGCCGTCGATGCTGTTCTCGACGGGGCGCGAGAAGCCCAGATCGTCGGCCACCGAGGCCGGGTCGAGACCCAGCGACGACCCCGCGAGCGCGCCCGAGCCATACGGCGAGGCGTCGGTGCGTCGATCCCAGTCGCCGAAGCGCTCGACGTCGCGCAGCAACGCCCACGAGTGCGCGAGCAGGTGGTGGCTCAGCAGCACGGGCTGCGCGTGCTGCAGGTGCGTGCGCCCCGGCATCGCGACACCGAGATGCGTCTGCGCCTGCGCGACGAGCGCGTCGACGACGTCGAGCAGCAGCGCCGCGACCGAGCGCGCGTGATCACGCAGGTACATGCGGAACAGCGTCGCGACCTGGTCGTTGCGCGAACGTCCGGCCCGCAGGCGACCGCCGACGTCGGCGCCGGCGCGCTCGATGAGGCCGCGCTCGAGGGCCGTGTGGACGTCCTCGTCCTCCTGCGCCGGCGTGAACGCGCCCGACTCGACGTCGTCGAGCAACTGCTGCAGCGCCGCGAGCATGGCCGCGAGCGCCTCGTCGTCGAGCAGACCGGCGCGGTGCAGCACGCGCGCGTGCGCCCGCGAACCGGCGATGTCATAGGGCGCGAGGCGCCAGTCGAAGTGCGTCGACTTGCTCAGCGCGGCGAGCGCATCCGCCGGGCCACCGGCGAAGCGACCTCCCCAGAGGCTGAGGCGGGCGTCGGGCTGGGTCATGGGGTGAACCTCTCCTTCATCGGATGGATCGGGCGCGGGGCGCCGGGGAGATTGGAACGGTTGGAGCAGGGCTCGAGGGCTCAGACGCCGCGAATGTCGCCGCGTGAACCGGCGTCGGGATCGCCGCTTTCCTGGGCGTCGTCATCGTGGTCGGTGGAGGCGAGATCGTCCGTACGGCCGGCGAGTTCCAGGAAGCGCTTGGCGACGGGCGCCGCCCCCTGCGGGTCGCGGCAGATCACCATGATCGTGTCGTCGCCGGCGATCGTGCCGAGGACGTCGGTGAACTCCGCGTGGTCGATCGCCGAGGCGAGAAAGTTCGCCGCGCCCGGCGGGGTGCGCAGGATGACGAGGTTCGCCGACGACTCCGCTGTCACGAGCAACTCGCCCGACAGCCGGCGCAATCGTTGGACCGCCTCGGTGCGCGCGGCGCCCGCCCGAGGCGTGCGGTCACCGCCCTCGCCGGGCACGGCGTAGACGAGCGTGCGGCCCTGACGCACCTTGACCGCGCCGAGCTCGACGAGATCACGTGACAGCGTCGCCTGCGTGACGTCGACGCCGTCAGCGAGCAGCCGCTCGGCGAGATCCGTCTGCGACCGGATGGACTCGCGCCCGAGGATCTCGCGGATGCGCTGATGGCGCGCACCCTTCGTCTGCGCCATCATGCGTGCTCCGCGAGGAACGTCAGCAGCGCCTTCTGCGCATGCAGCCGGTTCTCCGCCTCGTCCCACACGACCGAGGCGGGGCCGTCGATGACGTCCGCGGCGATCTCGAAACCACGGTATGCCGGCAGGCAGTGCATGACGATCGCGTCAGGCGCCGCGTGCGCCATCAGCTCGCTCGTCACGCTGAAGGCGCTGAACGGATTGCTCTCGCCCTTGCGCGTGCTCGCCTCGTCCTCCATGCCCATCGACACCCACGTGTCGGTGATGACGACGTCCGCGCCCGTCACGGCTTCGATGGCGTCCTCGCTCGCATGCGCGCCGCCGCAGGTCGTCGCGGCGATCTCCTTGGCGCGCTCGAGGATCGCCGGATCCGGGCCGTACCCGTGCGGGCCGGCGACGGTGATGTCGGCGCCGGCCGTCGCGAAACCGAGCAGGTAGCTGTGGGCCATGTTGTTCGCAGCGTCACCGACGTAGGCGACCTTGCGACCGGCAGCGCTGCCCTTGTGTTCGGCGACCGTCAGCAGGTCGGCGAGGATCTGGCAGGGGTGGAAGGCGTCCGTCAGGGCGTTGACCACGGGCACGCCCGCGTGCTCGGCCATCTCTTCGAGGCGGTCCTGGCCGTAGGTGCGCCACACGATCGCGCTGACCTGGCGCCCAAGCACCTTCGCGACGTCGTGGATCGACTCACGCGTGCCGATCTGCGCGAGCTTGCCGTCGACGATCATCGGGTGCCCGCCGAGCTCGGCGACCCCCACGCTGAAGCTGAGCTGAGTGCGCAGCGTCGGCTTGTCGAAGATGATGGCGACGCCCTGGGGACCCGCGAACGGCTGCTTGGCGTGCCGGTCTCGTTTGAGCGTCGCCGCGAGCGCGAGCACCTCGGCCTGCTCGGCGGGGCTCAGGTCGTCGTCACGCAGGAAGTGGCGGGTCATGAGGCGTTCTCCTCGGTCTCGGCGGCATCGAGCAGGCCGGGCAGCGCGGCGACGAAGGTGTCGACCTGCTCGGCCGTGATGACGAGTGGCGGGGCCAGGCGGATGACGTCCGGGCCCGTCGCGTTGATGATGAAACCCGCCTCGCGGGCTCGGACGACGACACGCTGCGCGAGCGGGTCGCGCAGCACGATGCCGCGCAGCAGACCGCGGCCGCGGACGGTAACGACGCGTTCGTCGTCGAGGTTCTCGACAGCCGCGACGAGGTGCTCCCCCAGCCGCCGCGCCTGCTCTCGCAGGCGTTCGTCCTCGATCGTGCGCATGACGGCGACGCCCGCGGCGCACGCCAGCGGGTTGCCACCGAACGTCGAACCGTGCTGGCCGGCCTCGAACATCGTCGAGGCGGCACCTAAGGTGACGAGCGCACCGATCGGCACACCGCCGCCGAGGCCCTTGGCGAGCGTGATGGCGTCCGGCATGACCTCGGGTGCGATCGTCTGGAAGCCGAACCACTCGCCGGTGCGTGCAACGCCCGTCTGCACTTCGTCGATGATGAGCAACGCCCCGCGTTCGCGCGTCACCTCGCGGGCCGCGCGCAGGTATTCGGGCGAGGCCTCGATGACGCCCGCCTCACCCTGGATGGGTTCGAGGATCACCGCGCCCACCGTGTCGTCGACGGCTGCCCGCAGCGCCTCGACGTCGTCGTAGGGCACGCGCGTGACGCCCGGGACCAGCGGTTCGAACGGCTCGCGGTAGGCCTGCTTGGAGGTGAGCGACAGCGCGCCCAGCGTGCGGCCATGGAAGCCGCCGTCCGCGACGACGACACCGGGGCGAGCGGTACGGCGCGCCAGCTTGAACGCCGCCTCGTTGGCCTCGGCGCCGGAGTTGCAGAAGAAGACGCGAGTGTCGCCGTCGCCACCCGACGCGGCGACCAAGCGTTCGGCGAGCTCGATCTGCGGGCGCGTCGTGAAGAAGTTGGACACGTGGATGAGCTTCGCCGCCTGCTCGCTCACCGCGGCGACGAGCGCGGGGTGGGCATGGCCGAGAACGTTGACCGCGATACCGGCGAGCAGATCGAGGTACTCGCGGCCCTCGACGTCGCGAACAACGGCGCCCTCGCCGCGCTCGAGGACGAGCCCGGGCGCCCCGAAGACCCCCATGAGGGAGGCGCCGTAGCGCTGCGTCAGATCCCCGTGCGTCGGCATCGTGGACGCCGGGGCGTCATCGTCGGCCGGGTTCATCGGCGTCCTCCTGAGGTGATCATCGTGCCGATCCCTTCGTCCGTGAAGATCTCGAGCAGGATGGAGTGCGGGCGTCGCCCGTTGACGACGTGGGTGTGCGGCACGCCCCCGCGCACGGCGCGGATGCAGGCCTCGAGCTTGGGCACCATGCCCGAGTCGACCGTCGCGAGCATGCGTTCGGCCTCGTCGACGGGCAGCTTCGACAGCAGCGACGATTCGTCCGGCCAGTTCGCGTAGACCCCCTCGACGTCCGTGAGCACGACGAGCTTGTGCGCGCCGAGCGCGACGGCGAGAGCACTCGCGGCGGTGTCGGCGTTGACGTTGAGCACCTGCCCCTCGTGCTCGAGGTCGGGCGCCACGGACGAGATGACGGGGATGCGCCCCGAGTGCGCGAGGTCACGCACGATCTGCGGGTCGACCATCTCGACGTCACCGACGAGGCCGACGTCGACGGCCTCACCGTCGACGATCGCGGGGCGACGGCGGGCGCCGAACAGGCCGGCGTCTTCGCCGGAGAGCCCGAACGCCATCGGGCCGTGATTGTTGATCAGCCCGACCAGTTCGCGCGAGACCTGGCCCGTCAGCACCATGCGCACGACCTCCATCGTCTCGGGCGTCGTGACGCGCAGGCCGCCGCGGAACTCGCTCTTCATCCCGAGCCGGTTGAGCATCGCGGCGATCTGCGGGCCGCCACCGTGGACGACGACGGGGCGCAGGCCGGCGTAACGCAGGAAGGCGATGTCCTCGGCGAAGGCGCGCTTTAGGGCGTCGTCCGTCATGGCGTTGCCGCCGTACTTCACGACGACGAGAGCGTCCTGATATTTCTGCAGCCACGGCAGCGCCTCGACGAGGGTGCCCGCCTTGAGACCCGCCGAGGCGAGCGACGAGAGGTCGCGAGGCTGGGTCGTCTCGTTCTCCGTCGCGCTCATGTGCTGTACGCCGAGTTCTCGTGGACGTAGTCGTGCGTGAGGTCGTTCGTCAGGACTGTGGCGTCGGCGTCGCCGGCGTGGAGAAACACCTCGACCTTCACTTCACGCTGAGACATGTCGACGCCCGAGCGGTCGTCACCGACCCCGCCGCTGCGGCACACCATGACGTCGTTGATCGCGACGTCGAGCTGTGCAGGCTCGAACACCGCCGAGGTCGTCCCGACGGCCGCGAGGACCCGCCCCCAGTTGGGGTCGTTGCCGAACACGGCGCACTTGAAGAGGTTGTTGCGGGCGATCGAACGTGCAACCTCGAGTGCATCGTCAACGTTGGCGGCACCCTGGACGTCGATCGTGATGTCGTGCGCGGCGCCCTCCGCGTCGGCGATGAGCTGTTCGGCCAGGTCGACGCAGACCTGCGTGAGGATGGCCGTGAACTCCCCGATCTGCGGGCTCACCCCGCTCGCTCCCGAGGCCATGAGCACGACGGTGTCGTTCGTCGACTGGCAGCCGTCCGAGTCGATGCGATCGAACGACATCGCCGTCGCCGCGCGCAACGCCTCGTCGGCCTGCTCGGTGGTGAGGAGCGCGTCGGTCGTGATGACGACGAGCATCGTCGCGAGGGACGGCGCGAGCATGCCGGCGCCCTTCGCCATGCCGCCGATCGTGTAGCCGGAACCGAACCCGGTGCACTCCTTCGCGACCGTGTCCGTCGTCATGATGGCGGTGGCGGCGTCCTCCCCGCCGTCAGCGCTCAACGAACCTGCCACCGCGGTGATGCCCGCCTCGATCTTGTCCATCGGCAGCAGCTCACCGATGAGGCCCGTCGAGCAGACGACGACGTCACCGGCGCTCACGCCGACGGCCTCGGCGGCGAGTTCGGCGCTGCGGTGCGTGTCGAGGAAGCCCTGCGCCCCGGTGCAGGCGTTGGCGCCACCGGAGTTGAGCAGGACGGCGTCGGCGCGCCCGTCCGTCACCACCTGACGCGACCACGTTACCGGCGCCGCTTCGACGCGATTCGAGGTGAACACGGCGGCGACGACGTGCTCGGGCCCGTCGTTGACGACGAGGGCGACGTCGGGGCGGCCGCTGGGCTTCAGCCCCGCCGTCACGCCCGCCGCACGGAAGCCTGCGGCAGCGGTGACACTCATGGTTTCTCCTTGATGATGTGCCCGCCGCGAGCCCACAGCTCACGAGCGCGCGCGGATTCGTACGTCGGCACCATGATCCAGTCGGTGTCGAACGTCGAGACGGTGAAGACGGTGACGTCGGCCTCGCCGAGCGGCGTCACGATGGCCGAGAGCAGACCGGTGAGCGCGAAGTCGAGCGGGCCCTCGACCTCGAACACGTTGAACGGACCCTGCTGACGCACGACCGCGTCCCGCGGGATCGCTGAGGTGAGGCACAGCACGGACGTCTCCGACGCCGTCGCACTGACGGAGACGAGCGGCGCGTCCGTGAGCGCCCATTCGGGCACGACCTCCTGCGCGCCGAGGCGCACGTACGACAGCTCCTCGGGGTGGGCGATGAGGGTGAACCGAGCTCCGAACGCGACCATCAGGGGCTCACCCCCGCGAGCGGCAGGCCCGTGGTCTCGCCCAGGCCGAGCGACAGGTTCATCGACTGCACGGCTGCACCGGCCGTCCCCTTCGTCAGGTTGTCGACGGCGGAGGTGACGACGACGCGCCCCGCCACCTCGTCGAGCGCGAACTGCAGGGTGACGACGTTCGACCCGAGCACCGAACCGGTCGCGGGCCACGACCCGGCAGCCAGGAGCTCGACGAAGGGTTCGTCGGCATAGGCCTCGGCGAAGGCGCGCGCGACGTCATCAGCCGTCGTGCCGGGCGCCAGCCGAGCCGTCGACGTCGCGAGGATGCCGCGCGGCATGGGGGCGAGCGTCGGCGTGAACGACAGCGTCACCTCGCGCTCACCGCCGGCGGCGAGACGCAGGTTCTGCGCGATCTCGGGCGTGTGACGGTGCCCGCCGCCGACGCCGTACGGGCTCATCGACCCCATGACCTCGGCGCCGAGCAGGTGTGGCTTGAGGCCCTTGCCGGCCCCCGAGACACCCGAGGACGCGACGACGACCACGTCGTCGAGCGCGATGAGGGACGCCGCCGCGAGCGGCGCGAGAGCGAGCGAGACGGCCGTCGGATAGCACCCGGGGACGGCGACGCGGCGCGCGCCGCGCAGCTGCTCGCGCCGCTTGACGCCCTTCGAGACGAGTTCGGGCATCCCGTAGGCCCAGGACCCCGCGTAGGGCGTGTCGTAAAAACGCTGCCAGTCGCTCTCGCGCTCGAGCCGAAAATCCGCGCCACAGTCGATGACGACGACGTCTGCGTCGAGCTGCGCGGCGAGCGCAGCGCTCTGCCCGTGCGGCAGTGCGAGGAAGACGACGTCGTGGCCGGCGAGGGCGTCAGCGTTCGTGGCAAGCACGGGTCGCTCGGCGAGGGAGAACAACGACGGGTGATGATCGCCGAGGCGCGAACCGGCGGAGGAACCCGCCGTCAGTGCGCCGATCTCGACGTCGGGATGGGCGAGCAAGAGGCGCAGGATCTCCCCGCCCGCATATCCACTCGCCCCGGCGACAGCTGCTGTGACCATGCCCCCAGCCTAGCGCAGATCGCATACCCATGCATTTTTAGGTCATACTCATGCACACAGGGTGGAGACGGCGTCACGCCGCCCCCACCCTGTCGATCATGCCGGAATCAGGCGCCGCGCAGGCTCGCTCCAACACTCTCGTCGACGGCGCGCACTGCCGCGTCGCGTGCCGCGTTCACCTCGTCGGTCGTCAGCGTCCGCTCGGGGGAACGGAAGAACAGGCGGTACGCGAGGGACTTCTTGCCCTCACCGACCTGATCGCCCGTGTAGATGTCGAACAGCGCGACCGACTCGAGGTGTTCACCGGCCCCCGAGCGCAACGCCGTCTCGACGCGAGCCGCAGGGACGGACGCGTCGACGACGAGCGCGACGTCGGAATGCGCCTGCGGGAACGTCGCGATGCTCGAAGCGACACCGGGGCGCTCGGCGTACGCCGACAGCGCGTCGAGGTCGAGTTCGCCCCCGACCGTGCGGGCCGGCAGCGAGAACGCCGCGACGACCTTGGGGTGCAGCTCGCCCGCTGCGCCGATGACGGTGCCGTCCGGCAGCGCGATGCTCGCGCAGCGTCCCGGGTGGAACGGCGCCACCTGCGCCTGCTCGATCGTCAGGTCGACGCCGAGCACGCGCCCGATCTGCAGCGCCACGGCGATCGCGTCGCTCCAGTCCGCGCCGCGCCCGGCACCCCACCAGCCTTTGCGCTCGCTGTCACCGGCGGCGACCCAGGCGACGTGGCGCGGCTGCGCCGGCACGGCCGAGCGGATCGCGTCGAGCACCTCAGGCGCCGGGTGCACGCCGACCGGTGACGTCGGCGCCTGGCCCGCCTCACCGGCGACGACGAGACCGATCTCGAACAGCGCCACGTCCTTGAACCCGCGCGCGACGTTGCGCTTGAGCGAGTCCATCATCGTGGCGAGAACACTCGTGCGGATGAGCGGCAGCTCGTCCGACAGCGGGTTGGTCAGGCGCACGCTCGTGCGCCGCGCGTCGTCGGCTGCGAAGCCGAGCTTGTCGTGTACGTCATCACTGACGAACGGCAGCGAGATGATCTCCGTCAGGCCAGCCATCGCGAGCGCATTCGCCACGTTGCGGCGGTAGCGCTGCGACGCCGTCAGCCCACGCCCGGCGAGGGGTCGCGGCAGGACGGATGGGATGGCGTCATACCCGCGCAGACGCGCCACTTCCTCGACGAGGTCGGGCCCGCTCGTCAGGTCGGGGCGCCACGTGGGCGGTGTGACGCTCCACAACGGTTCGTTGCGCTCGACCCGGCACCCGACGGCGTCAAGGCTCTCGGCGACCTCGTCGTCGGAGTACGCGACACCGACGAGCCGCGTCGGCTGCTGCGGGTCGAAGTCGATCGGCTGCGGCGCGCGCGTCGTGTCGAGGTCGGTGACGCCCTCGTCGACGGCGCCGCCGCCGTACTGCACGAGCAGGTCGACGGCGAGCTGCGCCGCGGCTGCGGCGATCTGCGGGTCGACGCCACGCTCGTAGCGCTTGGACGCCTCGCTGCCGAGCTTGTGGCGGCGCGCGGTGCGGGCGACGGAGACCGGGTCGAAGTGGGCGGCCTCGATGAGGACGTCGGTCGTCGAGTCGCTCACCTCGCTGTCGGAACCACCCATGACGCCGGCCAGCGCCAGCGGGCGCGCACCGCCGTCGGTGATGAGCAGATCCTCGGCGAACAGGGTGCGCTCGACGCCGTCGAGCGTCGTCAGCTTCTCCCCCGCGCGGGCGCGTCGCACGACGATCTCCTCGCCCAGCGCCCCGAGATCGAACGCGTGCAGGGGCTGGCCGAGCGCCATCATGACGTAGTTGGTGACGTCGACCGGCAGCGAGATCGAGCGCATGCCCACCTCGGTGACGGCCGTCGCGAGCCACGCGGGCACCGGTGCGTTCGGGTCGATGCCGCGCACGACGCGTGCGACGTACCGGTCGCAGCCGACCGCGCCACGCAGCCCCTGGGGGTCGTCGACGCGCACCGGGTAACCCAAGTCGTTCGCTGCCGGCGCCCTCGTCGTCAGCGCATCGACCGGGTCGGTGAAGCTCGCGCCAGTGGCGTGGCCGTACTCGCGCGCGATGCCGCGCATCGAGAAGCAATAACCGCGATCGGGGGTGACGTTCACCTCGACGGTCTCGCGGTCGAGCCCGAGCAGCGGCAGTGCGTCCTGGCCCGGCGTGAGCGACGAGGCGTCGACACCGAGGCGCTGCGGCAGCAGGATGATGCCGCCCGAGCCGTCGTCGGGCAGGCCCAGTTCATCTGCGGCACAGATCATCCCGGCCGACAGGTGACCGTACGTCTTGCGGGCGCTGATGGCGAAGCCGCCCGGCAGCACGGCACCCGGCAGCGCGACGACGACGGTGTCGCCGACCTGGAAGTTGTGCGCGCCGCACACGATGCCCTGAGGTTCACCGGTGCCGTTCGCGTCACCGACGTCGACGGTGCACCAGTTGATGACCTTGCCGTTCTTCTGCTCCTCGGGCGTCTTCGTCAGCACGCGGCCGACGACGAGGGGGCCGGTAACGCCGCCGCCGTGGATGGCCTCCTCCTCGAGTCCGACGCGCACGAGGTCCGCTGCGACCTGCAGGCCGGTTGCCCCTTCGGGCACGTCGACGTACTCGCGCAGCCATTCGATGGGAACTCGCATTGTCTCAGACCTCCAAGCCGAACTGGGCGTCGAAGCGGACGTCACCCTCGATCATCTCGCGCATGTCGGATGCGCCCGTGCGGAACATCAGGGCGCGTTCGACGCCCATGCCGAACGCGAAACCGCTGTACTCGGCCGGGTCGACGCCGCAGGCGCGCAGCACGTTCTCGTTGACCATGCCGCAGCCGCCCCACTCGATCCAGCCGGTGCCGCCGCAGGTGCGGCAGGCCGCGTCCTCCCCACGGCAGACGAAGCACCGCAGATCCATCTCGGCGCTCGGCTCGGTGAACGGGAAGTAGTTGGGGCGCAGGCGCGTCGTGATGCCCTCACCGAACAACTGCGTCGCGAGGTGGTCGAGCGTGCCCTTGAGGTGCGCCATCGTGATGCCCTTGTCGACCGCGAGGCCCTCCATCTGGTGGAAGACGGGCAGGTGCGTCGCGTCGAGTTCGTCGGTGCGGTACGCCTTGCCGGGCGCGACGATGTAGAGCGGCACCCCACGATCGAGCATCGAGCGTGCCTGCACGGGCGAGGTGTGCGTGCGCATGACGAGGCCGCCGTCGGCGGGGTCGAGGTAGAACGTGTCCTGCATCTGGCGCGCGGGGTGGTCCTCGTCGAAGTTGAGGGCGTCGAACACGAACCACTCGGCCTCGACCTCTGGCCCTTCGGCGACCTCCCACCCCATGCCGACCATGAGGTCGACCATGAGCTGCTGCATGAGTTCGACGGGGTGACGCCCGCCGACGGGGCGACGCAGCGCGGTCGCCGTCGTCACGTCGACGGCCTCTTCGGTGAGGATGCGCTCGTCGCGCTCGGCCTCGAGCTCGCCCTGGCGGGTCTTCAGCGCGGCGCCCACACGGCCACGTGCCTGGCCGACGCGCTTGCCCGCCTCGGCCTTCGCCGACGGCGGCAACGCGCCGATCTCGCGGTTGGCCAGCGCCAACGGGGACTTGTCACCCGCGTGCGCCGTGCGCACCTCCTTGAGCTCCTCGAGCGAGGACGCGGCGGCGATGGCCGCGAGAGCGGCGGTGACGTTGGACTCGACCACCTCGGGGTCGAGGGCAGCGACCTCGACGGGGTCGTAGTTCGTGTTGGGGCCAGACATGCGCCCGAGTCTATCGAGTGCGCGCAAACCGATTCCCACGCGTCCGCGCGGGCGAGGGGTGCTCAGTTCTGGGCGGCAGCCGAGGCGTAGAGGCAGACGGTGGCGGCCATCGCGAGGTTGAGCGACTCGGCGTGGCCGTAGATCGGCACGCGGACGACGTCGTCGCACTGCTCGCGCACCTCGGGCTCGAGGCCCCATGCCTCGTTGCCCATGACCCACGCGTGCGGGGTGGCGAGGTCGACGTCGGGCAGAAATGTCTCGCCAACGCCGTCGGCGGCGTGCAGTGTCAGCCCTGCGGCGCGACAAGCGGCGAAGATCTCCTCGATCGACGACCCGCGCGAGATCGGCAGGTGCCACAGCGAGCCGACGCTCGAACGCACGAGCTTCGGGTTGTAGAGGTCGACGCTCGCGTCGCTGAGGATCACGGCGTCCGCCCCCGTCGCATCGGCGCCGCGGATGACGGTGCCCGCGTTTCCGGGGTCGCGCACGTTCGTGCAAATGACGACGAACTTCGGCGAGCCCGCGAGCACGTCGGCCAGCGGGCGATCGATCGGCCTGGCGACGGCGATGATGCCCTGCGGCTGTTCGGTGTCGCACATCGCGGCGAGCACCTGCGGCGAGCAGTCGTGGACGAAGCGCCGCTCGCCTGCTGCGGCGCCGTCAGCCCATTCCCCGGCGAGTTCGCGCAGGTCGGGGTGACGCTCGGCGGCGTCGGCGTCGAGGTAGACGTCGCGGATCGACATCGGCGCGAACCGGATGAGCTCGCGCACGGCCTGGCGCCCCTCGACGAGGAACAGCCCGGCCTTGTCACGTGCAGAACGCCGCCCCAGCGCCTTGACCTGCTTGACCCGATCGGAACGGACGTTCGTGATCATGGTCGAGCGAGCCCTTCGGCGTGGAGCGGCGTTCGGTGCGAAAGAGGTGCCTGGATCAGGCAGCCGGCGTCTGGGCCGGGACGTTCGCCTTGGCGATCTCGACGAGCTTGGCGAAGGCCGGGGCGTCGTTGACGGCCAGCTCGGCGAGCATGCGACGGTCGACCTCGATGCCGGCGACCTTCAGGCCCTGGATGAAGCGGTTGTACGTCATGCCGTTGAGGCGAGCCGCAGCGTTGATGCGCTGGATCCAGAGGCGACGGAAGTCGCCCTTCTTGGCGCGACGGTCACGGTAGGCGTAACCGAGGCTGTGCGTCACCTGCTCCTTGGCCTTGCGGTAAAGGCGCGAGCGCTGGCCGCGGTAGCCGCTGGCCTGCTCGAGAACGGTACGACGCTTCTTGTGGGCATTGACTGCCCGCTTCACGCGTGCCACGTGATCACTCCTTGAGTGGGGCGGCGGCGCCTGACGCCTGCCGCGAAGTTAGTTGGTGGGTGTGGACGGCTCAGAGGCCGAGAAGGCGCTTGATCTTCTTCTCGTCGGCCGGCGCGAGAACGACGTCGTTGACGAGACGACGCGACTGACGCTTGGCGCGCTCCTCGAACTTGTGCACGTGGCGGGCGCGCTGCCGCATGATCTTGCCCTTACCGGTGACGCGGAAACGCTTCTTCGCACCGGAGTGCGTCTTCATCTTCGGCATGGCCGACTCCTTCGCTACCTCGACGCGCTCGTGTGCGCGTCGGCTGTCTGACTGCCTCGCCCGATCACCCGGGACGAGGGTTCTCCACCCGAGGGTGAAGGGGGTGTTACTTCGCAGCCTCTCCGGCCGCGACCTGCTCGGCCTCAGGGGCCTCGCTCGAGACAGGCGTCTCGGCCTGCGGCTCCGGGGCGGCATTGGCTGCCTTCTCGGCCTCACGACGACGACGGTCCTCGGCGCGCGCCTCGGCCTTCTTCTTCGTCGGGCCGAGCACCATCACCATGTTGCGCCCGTCCTGCTTCGGCGCGCTCTCGATGAACGCGAGCTCCTGCACGTCCTCAGCGAGCTTCTGCAGGAGGCGGAAGCCGAGCTCGGGGCGCGACTGCTCACGGCCGCGGAACATGATGGTGACCTTGACCTTGTCACCGGCCGACAGGAACCGGACGACGTGACCCTTCTTGGTGTCGTAGTCGTGCTGGTCGATCTTCGGTCGGAGCTTGATCTCCTTGATGACCGTGTTGACCTGGTTCTTGCGCGACTCGCGCGCCTTCATGGCCGCTTCGTACTTGAACTTGCCGAAGTCCATGAGCTTGGCGACGGGCGGCTTGGCCTGGGGGGCCACCTCGACGAGGTCGAGGTCGGCCTCGGCGGCGAGGCGCAGCGCGTCCTCGACTCGGACGATGCCCACCTGCTCACCATTGGGGCCCACCAACCGAACTTCCGGGACTCGGATTCGGTCGTTGATGCGTGGCTCAGCGCTGATGGCCTGCTCCTTCACGAGTGTGATGTTCACGAGTTGTTGCGGTGTGCCCGGCCACCGACGGTGTTCGGGCAACAAAAAAGACTTCTTGCGAGCGCAAGAAGTCTTCGTTCAACACGCACGACGCGATGATTGTTCCGTCGCCATCGAGGCGGGTGCCTCGTCGTGCATCGTGACCAAGACCCTGCCTCCCGAAGGAGACCGAGGGTGGAGACCGAAGCCCCTCTTGCGCACCGAGCGCTTTCACTGCCTCGATGAGGCCATGCGAACGTTCGGCTGGTTGCCACTACGATAGCAGCCGGTGTGGCTCCGCCCTAATCGGCGCGGCGGGCGGTTTCGACGTCGGTGCCCTGCGCCTGTGAAGACGCCGGCAGACCGGCCCGTCGTGACCGCAGCCCCCGTCGCGCCCCGACCATGACGGCGCCGAGGCCGGCGATGGCCGCCCCCGTCAGCCCGACGGACGCGAAACCGCCCGCGAAGCCGTGACGGTCGATGAACACGCCTGCGAGCGGCCCACCGAGCGCACCGCCGAGGGTGAGGAACGAACCGTGCCACCCCATCGCCTCACCGCGCACCCGTTCGGGGACGACGCGCGTGAGTGCATCGACGGACGCAGTCATCGTCGGCGCGCAGAACAGGCCCGCGACGAAACCCCACACGCACAGCCCGAGCACGCCGTGGGCGAAGCCGATCGGCGCCGTCGTCAGGGCGAGCAGGACGAGCAGCGCGAACATGGGCGGAGGCGACGTCATCGCGCCGTAGACGAGCCCACCGAGGACGGAGCCCAGCCCCCACACGGCCAGCACGAGGCCGAGCTGGGCGGATGCGTCGAAGTGACGGGCTGCGGCGACGAACGAGACGTCACTGCCGCTGAGGACGACGACGGCCGCGAACCCGACGAGGCACACCGCCAGGAAACGCGGCGTCACCCAGCGTTCGCGTGGCAGGTCGACGTCCGCGGCAGCCTCTTCGTCGAGCGCCTGCCGGATCGGCGGGTCGATCCACCACAGCAGCGCCGCGAGCGCCGCGGAGGCCATCTCGAGGCAGAAGATCACCCACGACGTCGGGAAGTGACCGCCGAGAGCGATCGCGATGACGGGCCCGAGCATGAAGGACAGCTCGACGATGATGCTGTCGGTCGCGAGCGCCGTGCGGCGATCCTCGTCGCTCGTCGCGGCGATGATGCCCTGACGGATGACGGTGAACGTCGGCACGGCGAACAGCCCGGCCAGTGCCGCGAGCATGAGCAGCGGCACATAGCCGACGAAGGGCGCCACGGCCCAGCACCCGGCCGTGACCAGGATCGACGGCGCGACGACCCGGCGCAGCCCGAGGGTGTCGAGCAGGCGCCCGCGCCACGGCCCCGACAGCGCGACGGCGAGGGTCGAGGCCGCCGCGACGAGACCTGCCTGCGACCAGGTGCGGTGCAGCGTCTCGACGACGTGGATCGTGAGCAGCACCGACACCCCGAACGTCGGGATGCGGATGGCGAAGCCGAGCAGCAGCAGCTGGCGGGTGCGGCGGTTGGCAAGAACGCGGCGGTAACGGGTGGCGGGCATGGTGGCGTCATGGTGTCACGGGCGTGCGGTGGTGGGCGAACCCCTTTCGTCCACCGCCTCGAGGTTGCCCGTTCAGCCGTGCAGTTGCCGCTGCAGACGTAGGTAGCGCTCGTAGACCGCGCGTCCGGCGGTGACGTCGTCGTCCGTGGCCTCGAGTTCGTGGTCATAGGCGACATGCCAGGCCGGAGGCTCGTCACCTCCGGCCAGCGCCCACGCCGCCTGGCGCGCCGCGCCGATACCGACGTACTCCCCCGGCGCCGGGATGTGCACCGGCAACCCGAACAGGATCGGTGCGATCTCGCGCACCGCCGCCGAAGCCGCAGCGCCCCCGATGAGGACGATGCGTCGCGCGCTCAGGCCGTGCTGCTTCAGCCCCTCGACGCCCGCGACGAGGTTCGCGAGCATCCCCTCGACGCAGGCGCGCGCAAGGTTCTCCGGCGTCGCGTTCGCTCGGGTGAGGCCGCCGAGCGTGCCCGTGGCGTCGGGCAGGTCGGGCGTGCGCTCACCGTCGAGGTAGGGCAGCAACGTCAGGCCCTGCGCGCCGATGGGTGCCGCGAGCGCGAGGCGGGAGAACTCGTCGAGGTCGACGCCGAGCAGCTGGGCACCTGTCGTCAGCACGCGGGCTGCGTTGAGGGTGCACATGAGCGGCAGGTGCCGCCCGTCGGCCGAGGCGAATCCGGCGATCTGCCCGCTCGCGTCCCGCGTCGGCGTGTCCTGGGACGGCGAAGACGGTGCCCGACGTGCCGAGGCTGACGACGACGTCGCCGGGCTGCAGGCCGAGACCGAGCGCCGCGCCCATGTTGTCGCCCGTGCCCGCCCCGACGACGAGGCCCGCGTCGGTGACGCCGGCGGGCTCGGCGGGGCCGAGGACGCGCGGGACGCCGAACTCGCGGCCCAGGGCGAGACGTTGGATGCCGGCGTCGTACTCGCCGGTGACGGGTGACCAGTACCCGGTGCCGCTCGCGTCGCCACGGTCGGTCGTCCATCCTCGCAAGCCGCCGCCGGCCTGCAGGATGCGCCCCGTCAGCCAGTCGTGGGGCAGGACGACGGTGTCGAGGCGGGCGGCGTTGTCCGGTTCGGAATCACGCAGCCACCGCACCTTCGCGACGGTGAACGCCGCGACGGGCACGACGTCGAGCCGATCCACCCAGGCGCCCGCTCCCCCGAGTTCGTCGACGAGGTCACGCGCCGCGCCCGCCGAGCGAACGTCGTTCCACAGCAACGCCTCTCGGATGACGGCGCCGTCCGAATCGAGGGCGACCATGCCGTGCTGCTGACCGCCGACGGCGATCGCCTCGACGTCGTCGAGCATCCCGTCCGCCGTCGCGTCCTCATAAGCGCGCCACCACACCTCGGGGTCGACGCTCGTGCCGTCGGGGTGAGGCGCGCGCGAGGTGCGCACCACGGCGCCCGTCTCGGCATCACAGACGACGATCTTGGTCGATTGCGTGGACGAATCCACTCCGGCGACGAGTCGAGGTGACATGGTTTCCCTTCTCAGGCGTCGCCGGGGGCGACGCGCGGTTCGGACGGCGGTAACCGTACGGTGAGATCAGACCGTCGGCAGTCCGTTCGGATAGATCATGGCCTTGACGGATGCCGGGTCGTCGAGGCCCGCGCGCAGGGCCTGCTCGCCGTCGGCGAGGTCGAAACGCCCCGTCACGAGATCGTCGACCTCGACGACGCCGCCCGCGAGCATCGCGAGCGCCTGCGGCCATGTGTTCGCGTAGCGGAACACCCCGGTGACGCTGACCTCACGCTCCTGCAGCGCAGACAGGGGCAGTTCGACGGTGTCGCCGCCCATCCCGACGAGCACGGCGCGAGCGCCTCGCGCCAGGGCCCGCATCCCGGCGAGCGTGACTGAGGCGACCCCGGAGCACTCGAGCAGAACGTCGTACTCGCGCTCGTCGAACCTCTCGTGACGTGAGTCGACGACCCGCGCACCGAGCGCCCGGGCACGCTCGAGGCGTTCGGGGTTGAGGTCGACGACGGTGATGTCACGCGCGCCGCGCGCCCGGGCGGCCAGCAGGCACATGAGCCCGATGGGGCCGCAGCCGGTGATGAGGACGCGATCTCCGAGCGTCACATCGGCCTTGCGGCAGGCCCACAATCCGACCGACAGCGGTTCGACCATCGCAGCAGCCTCGTCGCTCACGCCGTCGGGCAACGGATGCGCGAAGGCGGCGTCGTGGACGATGCATTCGGCGAGCGAGCCGTCGTACGGCGGCGTCGCGTGGAACACCATGTCAGGGCACAGGTTGTAGGCGCCGGCGAGGCACTGCGCACACGTGCGGCACGGCACGCCCGGTTCGATGCTGACGCGCTCGCCGATGCGCGAGGCGTCGACGCCCTCACCGACCGCTTCGACGACACCGGCACCCTCATGCCCGAGCACCATCGGGTAGTCGACGGCGTAGCTGCCGATGCGCCCATGCGTGAGGTAGTGCGTGTCACTGCCGCACACGCCGACGCACGTCATGCGCACGAGCACCTGCCCGGGGCCGGGCGTCGGCACGTCACGCTGGGTCAGGGTGAGCGTCTCGGGTGCGCTCAGTTCGAGCACGCGCATGGGGTTCCTCTCGTCACACGTCATCCGGTCTCCTCTGTCGTCCTGGGGTTCCATTCACCCCCGAGGACTCCGACGCGGCCGGCGCCGCAGGCACGATGCCGGCGGCGCCGACCACGCCTCGTCAGGTCACCCCGACGTCACCGTGCCGGCTCACGCGCCGGGGCGGGCGTCCTGGGCGGCGCGGGCCTCGAGCGTGGCTCGGGCTCCGACCTCGTGCAGCGAGTCGAGTGCCGCGACGTAGGCCGTCGTGAATCGTTCGTCGTCGACGAGGTCGCCGAAGAAGTCCGGGTTGCGCAGGAACGCGAGCTTGTCGTCCTGCTGCGCCGCTGCGGCCGCCATGACGGCCTCCTTGGCGCGATCGTTGACGTCGATCGGGTCGCCCTGCTCGTCGGCGCCCTCGGCGTAGCGCGCCCACGACGCGATGACAAGGGCCGAGCGGTCGATCTCGCCGCCGTGCGCCAGGTTGTGCTTGACGACCGGCACGAGCCACTTGGGGATGCGGTCGCTGCTCTCCATGCACAGCCGGGCGAGCGTGTCGCGCACCTCGGGGTTGGCGAACCGCGCGATGAGCTCGTGACGGTAGGCGTCGAGGTCGACCCCGGGCACCTCCGGCAGCGTCGCCGAACCCTCCTTCTCCATGTAACCGAGCAGAAAGTCGACGAACAACGGGTCGCTGCACACCTCGTGCGCGTAGCGGTAACCGGCGAGGTAGCCGACGTAGCAGAGCGTCTGGTGGCCGCAGTTGAGCAGGCGCAGCTTCATCAGCTCGTACGGTTCGACGTCGTCGACGATCTGGACCCCGGCATCCTCGAACGGCGGGCGCCCGTTGGTGAACTCGTCCTGCAGCACCCACTGGGCGAACGGTTCGCACACGACCGGCCAGCCGTCCTCGACACCGAACGTGTCGGCAAGCTCGGCGATGTCCTCCGGCGCCGTGACGGGCGTGATGCGGTCGACCATGGAGTTCGGGAACGCGACGTGATCGCGCATGTACTGCGCGACCGACGGGTCCTTCAGCTCGGCGTACGCCGTCATCATGCGCCGCGCGATCTCGCCGTTGCCCGGCAGGTTGTCGCAGCTCATGACGGTGAACGGCGTGAGCCCCGCGTCGCGACGGCGTCGGATCGCCTCGACGATGAGCCCGAACGCCGTCTGCGGTGACGCCCCGTCGGCCAGGTCGTGCTGGATGCCCGGGTTGGATGCCTCGAACTCCCCCGTCACCTGGTTGACGAGGTAGCCGCCCTCGGTGATCGTCAGCGAGACGATCTTGACCTCCGGGCTCACCATGAGGTCGATGACCGCGTCGGGGTCGTCGGGCGCGAACAGCATCTTCTGGATCGAGCCGATGACGCGCGGCTCGCGGGTGCCGTCCGGGTGCTTGAGGACGAGGGTGTAGAGCCCGTCCTGCGCATTGAGGGTGTCGACGATGCGCTTGTCGTGCGGCAGCACCCCCACGCCCGTGATGGCCGAGTCGAGGGCCTCGCCGTCGTTCATGAGACGATCGAGGTACATCGCCTCATGCGCGCGGTGGAAGCCGCCGACGCCGAAGTGGACGATGCCCGTCGTCAGCTTCGCGCGGTCGTAGGTGGGGCGCGCCACCTGTTCCGGCAGCTCGGCCAACGTGGATTGCAAAAGGCGGACGGCCATCAGCGAACAGCTCCCATCGACAGGCCCTGGACCAGCTTGTCCTGCGCGGCGAAACCTGCGGCGAGGACGGGCAGCGACACGACGATCGACGCGGCGCACACCTTGGCGAGGAATAGGCCCTGACTCGTCACGAAGCCCGTGAGGAACACGGGCGCGGTCTCCGCCACCGTACCGGTGAGCACGCGGGCGAACAGCATCTCGTTCCAGCTGAAGATGAAGCAGATGAGCGCGGCCGAGGCGATGCCGGGCATGACGACCGGCGCGATGACCTCACGCAGCGTGCGCACGAGACCGGCGCCGTCGACCTGGGCGGCCTCGAGCATCTCGCTCGGAACCTCGGCGAGGAAGCTGCGCAGCATCCAGATCGCGATCGGCAGGTTCATCGACGTGTACAGCAGGATGAGAAGCCAGATGTTGTCGAGCAGGTTGACCTTCTGCGCGAACAGGTAGATCGGCAGCAGCGCTGCGACCACGGGCATGAACTTCGTCGACAGGAAGAAGAACAACACGTCCGACCACTTCTTCACCGGACGGATCGACAGGGCGTACGCGGCCGGCAGGGCGAGCAGCAGGACGATGAGGGTCGAGACGACGCTCGCCGTCAGCGAGTTCGCCAGGGACGGCCACGGGTTCGAGTCGAAGAAGTTCTTGTAGCCCTCCGTCGAGAAGGGAGCGTCGAACTTGGGCGGGTTGGTGGCCGCGTCGTTCTCGGAGTGGAACGAGATCCACACCATCCACACGACGGGCAGGACGAACAGCAGGCCGATGATCCAGGCGAGGACGCCGAGCAGGGCGCCCGACCTCTTCTTCGGGTTCGGCGTGTACGCGGGCCCGGAGGACTTCGGCGTCGCGGCGGGTGCAGCGGCCGCGGAGGCGGGAGTGCTCATCAGTTCTCCTCCTTGAAGAGGCTGAGGACGGTGCGCAGAGCGGCCGTCGCGATGATGATCGTGCCGAGGACGACGATCACACCGGCTGCGGAGGCCTGACCGTAGTCGTGGGCCTGGTAGAAGGTCTGGTAGATGAGGTACGGCAGGTTCGCAGTGCCGAGACCACCCGAGGTGATCGTGAAGACGGCGTCGAAGTTCTGCACGATGTAGATCGCGCCGAGCAGGGTGCTCAGCTCGATGTACGGGCGCAGGTGCGGCAGCGTCATGTGCTTGAAGATCTGCCAGTTCGACGCACCGTCGATGCGCGCGGCCTCGACGACGTCCATCGGGCGCGACTGCAGACCCGCGAGCAAGATGAGCATCATGAACGGCGTCCACTGCCAGATGAGCGAGACCGCCACCGCGAGCAGCGGGTTGTTCGTGATCCAGTCCGGCTGCGGAGCGTCGTCGCCGAGAACCATCTTGAGGAATCCATTGAACAGGCCGTACTCGGGGTTGAACAGCGCGTGCTTCCACAGCAGCGCCGCGGCGACGGGCACGATGAGGAACGGCGTGATCATGAGGGTTCGGACGATGCCGCGGCCCTTGAACTTGCGATCGAGCAGCAGCGCGATGCCGAGCCCGAGCAGCAGGCTGATGATGACGACCATGAGCGTGAGCAGGATTGTCACCCAGATCGCCTTGCGGGTGTTGACGTTCGTGAACACCGTGACGAAGTTGTCGAAGCCGGCGAATCCGACGTCATCGGGGTAGTACGCGTTCCAGCGCATCATCGAGATGACGATGGTCGCGACGAACGGCAGCTGCGTCGCGATGATCATGAAGATCAGCGCCGGCAGCAGCGGCGCGCGGCGCGCCCACGCTCCCGTCCGGGCCAGGGCTGTCTTGCCGCCCGGAGCCGGTTCGAGATCGTGGTTGTCGGGGTCGCGGTGATCGAAGTCGTCCTCGTCCCCTCGTGCGAGCGCGTTGGTGCTCACGTCACTCACTTCCCTTCACGCTTGCGATAGTCCTCGGCCACGTCGCTCGCGAGCTCCTGGCCCGTCTCGAGCGCCGCATCGACGCTCTGCTTGCCGGCGATGGCCGAGCTGACCTCCTGGCTGACCTGGGTGCCCAGGGCCGGAAACTCGGGGATGTCGACGAACTGGATGCCGCCGGCGGGTCGGGGCTGGACGCCCGGGTTGTCGGGCTGAGCCGACTCGATGGCCTTCTTCGCCGGTTCGGCGAACGCCTTCGCGGAGGCGACGTACTCGGGGATCTCGTACGTCGAGGCGCGCTTGCCGGAGGGGACCGACGACCAGCCGATCTTCTCGCCGACGAGCTTCTCGTACTTCTTGCCCGAGGCCCACGAGACGAACTTCCAGGCGGCGTCCTTCTTCTCGGACTTCTGCTCGATCGCCCACGCCCAGGCGTACAGCCAACCGGCATTCTTGGTCTTGACGACGGGAGCCGGCGCGTAGCCCATCTTCCCGGCCACCGGCGAGCCCTTGGCCTCGAGGGAACCGGCGGCCGACGTCGCGTCGTACCACATCGCCGTCTTGCCCTGCTGGGTGTTGTTGAGGCACTCGGTGAAGCCCGCCTGCGGCGCTCCGGCCTCACCGTGCTTCCTGACGAGGTCGACGTAGAAGTTCGTCGCCTGCTTGAACTCGGGCGAGTCGACCTGCGCCTGCCAGTCCTTCGTGAACCAGGTGCCCCCGAAGGTGTTGACGACGGTCGTCAGCGGCGCGAACAGCTGACCCCATCCTGGCTGACCACGCAGGCAGATGCCGCGCATGCCCGGCTGGGCGCCGTCGACCTTGGCCGCGATGTCGGCGACCTGCGGCCACGTCGGGTTCGCGGGCATCGTGATGCCCTTCGACGCCAGGATGTCCTTGCGGTACATGAGAAAGCTCGACTCGCCGTAGAACGGCTCGCCGTAGATCTTCCCGTCGACGCTGAGCGCCTTCGTCATGGGAGCGAGGATGTCGTCCTGGTCAAACTGGGTGTCGGCCTTGACGTGGCTCGTGAGATCCGCGACCCAGCCGGCCTTCGCGTAGATCGGGATCTCGAAGTTGCTCAACGTCGCGACGTCGTACTGACCGGCCTGGGCGCTGAACTCCTGACTCGTCTTGTCGCGCAGGTCGTCCTCCGGCAGCACCGTGAAGTTGACGTGGATGCCCGTCTCCTTCTCGAAATCCGGCGCGAGCTTCTGCAGGTCCATCATCTGCGGGTTGTTGACCATGAGGACGTTGATGCTGTCCTTGCCACCCGATGAGACCCCGCCACCCCAGCCCGCGCACGCGGTCGTAGAACCGCCCACCAGTGCTGCCGCGGCGAGGAGGGCGATGCCATTTCGTCGTCGTCCCACGAAACCTCCCATGTCGTCGTGCCTGGTGTGCAATGCTCGAACGAGCACCATGCTCACTTGAGCACTAGCAGGCACATATGAGTAAAGTGTGATTCGACACACAATGTCAACCCACGATTCACGCTACGAACGCCGGGAGTTCCCATGGTCGACGCGAGCGCACCGCAGCATCAGCGCCTCATGGTCCACGCAGCACGTCGCTACTACCTCGACGACGCCTCCAAGGTGGCCATCGCCGAAGAGCTCGACATCAGTCGGTTCAAGGTGGCGCGCCTGCTCGAGGAGGCCCGCGACCAGGGAATCGTCCGCATCGACGTCGTCGACCCCGGCGCCGGGTGCGAGCACCTCGAACGCCGCCTGCGCGACGCGTTCGGGCTCGCACACGCCGTCGTCGTCGACGTCGAGGAACTCGAGACGGACGCCGCGCAGGACGAGCTCGCCCGCCGCGGCGCCGACCTCATGCGGCGCCTCGCGCAGCCGACCGACGTCATCGGGCTGCCATGGAGCCGGATGGTCGCCAAGGCGGTGCGCCACTTCGACGGTCTGCCACCCGTGCCGATCGTCCAGCTCTCCGGGGCCCTCGACCTGCCGGCGTACGAATCCTCCCCCGTCGACGTCGTGCGTGACGCCGCCCGCCTCACCGGCGGAGAACCCCGCGTCTTCTACGCGCCGCTCGTTGCCGACGACGCCGCTGCGGCCGCCGTCATCCGCGCTCAGGCGAGCGTCGCAGGCACCCTCGACGACGCCAAGCACTGCTCCCTCGCACTCGTCGGCGTCGGCGGGTGGAGCAGCGGCGAGAGCACCCTGTTCGACCTCGCGAGCGACGACGAGCGCGACGATCTCGCGCGCCTGCAGGTCGTCGGCGAGATCGCCGGCTCCCTGTTCGACGTGACCGGCGCGCCGGTGCACGCGGGCCTGACGGCACGTCTGGTCAGCATGCGCCCCGACGATCTGCGGCTCATCACCCACGTCGTGGCCCTGTCGCACGGTCGGGCGCGCGCCGCGGCCGTCGCGGCCGGCATCCGCGGGGGCTACCTCACCTCGATCGTCGTCGACACGCCCTTGGCGCATGAGCTGCTCGCGCAGCACACCGAGGCGGCGGACGACTGAGCCCCACGCGCCGCGAGGCGCACGGGAACGGTCGGGACCGGGCGCCGCAAACTTCTACCCGTCAGTAACTACCTGCACTCACACCCTGCGCCCCGATGGGTCTAGGCTCTGCCTCGTGGCCAATCATTTTGATGTCGTCGTCCTCGGCGCCGGCCCGGGTGGGTACGTCGCGGCTATCCGCGCCTCCCAGCTCGGCCTGAGCGCCGCCGTTATCGAGCAGAAGTACTGGGGAGGTGTCTGCCTCAACGTCGGGTGCATCCCCTCGAAAGCTCTGCTGAAGAACGCCGAACTCGCGCACGTGCTCACGCACGAGAAGGAGAAGTTCGGCATCGAGGGCGACGCCACGATGGCGTTCGGGCCCACGCACAAGCGTTCCCGTCAGGTCTCGTCGAACATCGTCAAGGGTGTTCACTACCTGATGAAGAAGAACAAGATCACGGAGATCAACGGTCACGGCACGCTCAAGGCCGACCACTCCATCGACGTGAAGGGTGAGGACGGCTCCACCCAGAGCGTCACCTACGACAACCTCATCGTCGCGACGGGCGCCACCGTGCGCACGATGCCCGGGGTCGACCTCAGCAAGAACATCGTCTCCTACGAGGAGCAGATCCTCTCGGAGGAGCTGCCGGGCTCCATCATCATCGGCGGTTCGGGCGCCATCGGCGTCGAGTTCGCCTACGTCATGAAGAACTTCGGCGTCGACGTGACGATCGTCGAGTTCGCCGACCGCATGGTGCCGACCGAGGACGCGGACGTGTCCAAGGAGCTGCTCAAGCAGTACAAGAAGCTCGGCATCAAGGTCATGACCGGCACGAAGGTCGAGAAGGCCGAGGACACCGGCTCCGGCGTCAAGGTCACCGTCTCCCCCGCCAAGGGCGGCGACTCGCAGGTGCTCGAGGCCGACAAGATGCTGTCGGCGTTCGGCTTCAAGCCGCGCGTCGAGGGCTACGGCCTGGAGGATCTCGGCGTCAAGCTCACCGAGCGCGGCGCCATCGAGATCGACGGGCGCGGCCGCACCAACGTCGACAAGGTCTACGCCATCGGTGACGTGACGGCCAAGCTCATGCTCGCGCACACCGCCGAGGCCATGGGCATCGTCGCCGCCGAGACCATCGCGGGCGTCGAGACGATGGAGATCAACTACGACATGATCCCGCGCGCGACGTACTGCCAGCCGCAGGTCGCCTCGTTCGGTTACTCCGAGGCTCAGGCC
The DNA here is from genome assembly GCF_001556795.1 of Dermacoccus sp. CCH2-D9. Classification (NCBI taxonomy): domain Bacteria; kingdom Bacillati; phylum Actinomycetota; class Actinomycetes; order Micrococcales; family Dermacoccaceae; genus Dermacoccus; species Dermacoccus sp. CCH2-D9. The sequence continues at coordinate 7,331 of NZ_LSJT01000040.1, read as the reverse complement.
AAGGAGAAGGGCTACGACGTCAAGACGGCGACGTTCCCGTTCTCCGCGAACGGCAAGGCGCAGGGCCTCGGCGAGGCCGTGGGCTTCGTCAAGGTCATCGCAGACGCGAAGCACGACGAACTGCTCGGCGCCGCGATGATCGGCCCCGACGTCACCGAGATGCTCCCGGTGCTGACGCTCGCGCAGCAGTGGGATCTGACGGCCGACGAGGTCTCGCGCAACATCTTCGCCCACCCGACGCTGGGAGAGGCCGTGAAGGAAGCCGTGCACGGCATCGCCGGGCACATGATCAACCTCTGATCGCGCAGATCCACTGATCGCGCCTGTACCTCAGCGCGATCGATTCGAGACCGCCGGGTCCGGAGCTCATGCTCCGGACCCGGCGGTCTCGTTGCGTCACGTGGTCGAGCGGGCCGCCCGCGTCAACCGCGCGAGACGCCGGGGCGCCCTCGCGCGTGCCCGTCCGGCAAAGAATCGCCTCACGGGAGGTGAACTTCCGGTGAACAGATATCGGGCGCTCCCGCGAATTTCCCGCAGTGCCAACACCCGTTTGCGTACAGCGCACTCGGCGGCCACTGCGCGGTTGCACACTTGCCGTGTGGATTTCTCGTTCATTCTTCTCGTGCTCGTCATCGTCACGGCACTGGCGTTCGACTTCACCAACGGCTTCCACGACACCGGCAACGCGATGGCGACGTCCATCGCCACCGGTGCCCTCAAGCCCAAGGTGGCAGTCGCCCTCTCCGGCATCCTCAACCTGATCGGTGCCTTCCTGTCGGTCGAGGTCGCCCTCACCGTCACCAACGCAGTCATCAAGATCCAGGCCAAGGACGGCGCTCCGAAACCGGAATTCCTCGCCGACCACGGCCAGGCCCTGCTGCTCATCGTGCTCGCCGGCCTCGTCGGTGGCATCGTGTGGAACCTGCTCACGTGGCTGCTCGGCATCCCGAGCAGTTCGAGCCACGCACTGTTCGGTGGTCTCATCGGTTCGGCCATCGCCGCGATCGGCATGGCGGGCGTCAAGTGGACGGGTGACGGATCGAAGCTCGACGGTGTCGTCGGCAAGGTCATCATCCCCGCGTTCTTGTCGCCCTTCATCGCGGCGGTCGTTGCGGCGCTGGGCACGAAGCTCATCTACGCCATCACGAAGAAGGTCAGTCACGCCGAGTCCGAGCGTGGTTTCCGCTGGGGTCAGATCTGCAGCGCCTCGCTCGTCTCGCTCGCTCACGGCACCAACGACGCGCAGAAGACGATGGGTGTCATCACCCTCGCCCTCATCGGCTACGGCTCCTGGACCGACACGCACAGCGTTCCGCTGTGGGTGAAGTTCGCCTGTGCGCTCGCCATCGCGGCCGGCACCTACCTCGGCGGCTGGCGCATCATCCGCACGCTCGGCAAGGGCCTCGTCGAGATCGAGTCGCCGCAGGGCATGGCTGCCGAGTCGGCCAGCTCCGCCGTCATCCTCGTCTCGAGCCACCTCGGCTTCGCGCTGTCGACGACGCACGTCGCGACGGGTTCGATCCTCGGTACCGGCCTGGGCAAGAAGGGCGCGGAGGTCCGCTGGGGTGTCGCCGGACGCATGGTGCTCGCCTGGTTCATCACCCTGCCCGCCGCCGCGGTCGTCGGTGCGCTCATGTGGTACCTCGGTGACGTCATCGGTGGTGGCGCCGGCGGCATCGTCGTCTTCGCCATCCTGTGCGCGTTCGCGGCATACATGTTCTACCACTCGCGCAAGACGCCGGTCGACCACAACAACGTCAACGAGGAGTGGGACCCGCAGGACCTCGCGGCGACGCACATCCCCGACGTCGTGGCCGAGTCCGACCGCAACACCGTCCACCCCGCGACCAAGGTTGGTTCCCGATGAACACTCTCTCCCTCGCGTTCGAGAGCGCCTGGAAGGTGCTTCTCGTCGCCATCGTCCTCGGTGCAGGCGTGCCTGCCCTGTTCGCCTTCGGCGTGCGTGGCATCGCCGCCGGTGAAGGCGCTCTCACGACCGGCGAGAGCGCCAAGTCCTGGGGCAAGCCCGTCGGCCTGCTCTGCTTCGCGCTCGTCGCCGTCGCGGTGGCGCTGGGCCTCGCCATCATCATCGCGTCGGGCTTCGGCTACAAGGTGTCGTTCGAGCACGTGTTCCCGACCTTCGCCGAGAAGAAGTGAGGCGATGAACCCATCCCTCGAGCGCATCGTCAACTGGCTGCGCGTCAGCTACCCCACGGGGGTACCGGAGCGCGACTACCAGCCGTTGCTCGCGCTCATGCGGCGCAGGCTCTCTCCTGAGGAGATGCACGAACTGGGCAACCACCTCGTCGCCGACGGGCTCGTGCCCGCTGACCGGGTCGATGTGGGTGTCGGCATCACGAAGGTGACCCAGGAGCTGCCCAGCCCACAGGAAATGGACCGGGTGCTCGACCACCTGCACGAGTGCGGGTTCCCGCTGCACGACGAGTTCGACTGAGCACGACGTCAGACCGCACGCCAGGTGTCGACGCGCCGACGCATGACGCAGGGGCCGGACGGTGAGATCTCACCGTCCGGCCCCTGCGTCATGTGCCCCCCGGCTCTTCCGGGGTTTTCAGTGCCGCCCGCGCCTCACGCCGCGACGAACTCGAAGGCGAGAGCTTCGATGCGGGCGCGAGTCTCACCGTCGGCGGCCAGCCGCTCGCCGACGCGTGTGGCGAGCGCGCGGACCTCGTCCTGGCTCAAACCCGGGGCGAGGGTGAGACGCAGCCGCAGCACGCCCTCTCCCCCGTCGACGCACTCCTGCGCGAGCACGGCCTCCTCGACGCGCACAGCCTGCCCGATGGCGGAGCGCACGTGCGTGTCACGGTAGGCGGGCACCCAGGCCTGCTGCTGCGCGAGCGCCCAGACCATGCTCGCGCGCACGACGACGCGATGCTCGCTGGCCATGTCGAGCAGCAGGACGTCGCATTCCTCTGAGATGGCCGCCTGCGCCGCGAACGCGGCCTTGACGGGTGACGGGCGGGCCGCCGGATCCCAGGCGGCGAGCGCTTCGAGGCTCGTGAAGACGGGCAGGCCCTTTGTACCGTCCGGCGCGGTCAGCGTCACGACAGCCATGTCGGTCGACTTCTCGACGGCGTGCTCCCCGCTCGTGTCGACCTCGGTGGGGGCGGCGACGATCGGCACGAGCAACCTGCTCTCGGCCAACGCTGCGACCCACGCCTCCTCGTCACCACTCGCCAGCGCCGCCACGAGAGCCGCATCGGCCTCGCCGCGGTCGTCGTCGAAACCGGTGCTCGTCACCTCGCGGCCGCTGAACGGGATGCCGGCGTTGTCGCTCGGCCCCGGGCCGCTCACTCGGGGCGCCCCGCGACGTCGAGGGCGTCGGCGAGCGTCATCGTGCCCTTGTAGAGGGCCGAGCCGATGATGGCGCCTTCGACCCCGTACGGCACGAGCTCGCGCAGCGCGCGCAGGTCGTCGAGCGTCGTCACGCCGCCGGAGGCGACGACGGGGCGGTCGGTGCGCTCGCACACCTGCTGCAGCAGCGCGGTGTTGGGGCCGGCGAGCATCCCGTCTTTCGCGACGTCGGTGACGACGTAGCGCGCGCAGCCCTCACGGTCGAGGCGGGCGAGGGTCTCCCACAGGTCGCCGCCCTCCTTCGTCCAGCCGCGGGCGGCGAGGGTGGTGCCGCGCACGTCGAGGCCGACGGCGATGCGGTCGCCGTGCTCGGCGATGGCGGCAGCGGTCCACTCGGGGTTCTCCAGGGCTGCGGTGCCGAGGTTGACGCGACGGCAGCCCGTGGCGAGCGCAGCCTCGAGTGACTCGGCGTCACGGATGCCGCCGCTCATCTCGACCTTGATGTCGAGCGTGCCGACGATCTTGGCGAGCAGGCCGCGGTTCTCGCCGCGTCCGAACGCGGCATCGAGGTCAACGAGGTGCAGCCACTCGGCGCCCGCTTCCTGCCACGCGAGTGCAGCGGCGACGGGGTCGCCGAACTGGCCGCCCGTCCCGGCGATGCCCTGGACGAGTTGGACGGCCTCACCGCCGGCGACGTCGACGGCCGGCAGCAGTTCGAGGCGGGGTTCGGTGGTCATGGTGCTCCTTCGAGCCGTCGGATCGGGGTGGCTGGGCATGGCATCAGAGGGTGTCGAGCCAGTTTGTCAGCAGCGCGGCGCCGGCGTCACCCGACTTCTCGGGGTGGAACTGGGTGGCGCTCAGCGCACCCTGCTCCATGGCCGCGGCGAAGGGGGTGCCGTGCGTCGCGAGCGTGACGCGCGCGCCCGAGTTGAGGTCGGCGACGGTCGCGGGGGCCGCGAACGAGTGGACGAAGTAGAACCGTTCGTCCTCGACACCGGCGAACAGTCGGCTGCCGGGCGCCGGTTCGAGCTGCGACCAGCCCATGTGCGGTACGACCGGGGCGTCGAGACGCTCGACTCGACCATGCCACAGCCCCAGCCCGTCGACCGGCGACGGCGACGGCTCGCTCGAGCCGTCGAACATGACCTGCATGCCGACGCAGATACCGAGCACGGGGGCCTGACGTGTCAGTCGCTCTGCGATGAGCTCACGCCCGCCCGCGGCGACGAGCCCCGCGGCGCACGCGTGGAAGTTGCCGACGCCGGGCACGAACAGCCCGTCTGCGCGCGCCACGGACGTGGGATCGGCGGTGAGTTCGACGTCGGCGCCGATGCGTTCGAGCATGCGCACGGCGGAGTGGATGTTGCCGCTGCCGTAGTCGAGCACGACGACCTTCTTCATCGCTTCTCCTCCATCAGGGCGTGCCCTTCGATCTCTCGCCGTTCTTCCCGTTCCTCGCGGGTGTGCTTGTCGAAGCGTCGTACTGCCTTCGCATCAGGTTCGACGAGATCGGCCTCGATCGCCGCGCGCGGATGCAGCGCGAGCAGATGCCCGGCGCGGATGCCGAGGGCGACCATGACGCCACGCAGCACCTCGATCGGCTCGGCGCCGCGCTGCGCGAGGACGCGTTCGAGGGTCTCCGGGTGCGAGTTCTCCCCCACCGCGAGCAGATCCGCGAGGCTCGCCTGCGGCAGCGCCGCGCGCACGACCCCGAAACCGCGGCGGACGACGAACCAACGCGGCAGGGAGCGCCACCGTCGCGGCTGGACGAGGACGACGGCGTCGTCGCCGTGGACGAAGAACCCGGCGGCCGGGCGCATCATCTGCGGAACGGGGCGGGCGACGAGCACCGTCGCGGCGTCGTCAAAGGGCGCGGCCGCATGCCCAGGGCCCGCCGCGACGACGGCGCACCACGGCCCGTCGAGGTCGACGACGTACGCCGGCACGGTGCCCTGTTCGACCCAGCGAGCCACACGCTCGGCATCGCCGCGTATGACGACGACGGCGTCGAGCGCGCCGGTGAAGTTCGACTGCCGACCTAGTCTCGGCATGACTCAGAGAGCACCCTTCGCGCTCGGGATTCCCTGCACGCGCGGGTCCTTCGCCACCGCGGCGCGCAGCGCGCGGGCGATCGCCTTGAACTGGGCCTCGACGATGTGGTGCGGGTCGCGCCCGGAGATGACGTTGACGTGCAGCGCGATGCCCGCGTTGTAGCCGAGCGATTCGATGACGTGCTGCGTCAGGGAGCCGATGTAGTTGCCCCCGATGACCGCGTAGATCTGGCCGTCCGGTTCACCGGTGTGGACGACGTACGGGCGGCCCGCGACGTCGACGACCGCCTCGACGAGCGCCTCGTCGAGCGGCACCTTCGCGTCCCCGAAACGCGAGATGCCCGACTTGTCGCCGAGCGCTTCGCGCAGGGCCTGGCCGAGCACGATCGCGGTGTCCTCGACCGTGTGGTGGGCGTCCACGTCGAGGTCGCCGCTGGCGCGGATGCGCAGGTCGATGAGGCTGTGCTTGCTCAGCGAGTCGAGCATGTGGTCGTAGAAGCGCACCCCGGTGCGGATGTCGGACGTGCCCGTACCGTCGAGGTCGAGCCACAGCCTGATCGAGGCTTCCTTCGTCGTGCGCTCGATGAGCGCTGTCCGGTGGTCGGCGGGCACGTCGGGGATGACGAAGTCGGTCGCGTCGCTCATGCTTTCTCCTCCTGGAGGGCGTGCGTGGGGGCGAGGTCGGTGAGGGCCGCGATGACGGCGTCCGTCTCGGCGGGCGTGCCGGCCGTGATGCGCAGGTGGTGCGCGATGCCGACGTCGCGCACGAGGATGCCGCGATCGAGCAGGGCCTGCCACGTGGCGTGCGCGTCGGTGAGACCACCGATGAGAACGAAGTTCGCATCGCTCGGCGTCGGCGTGAGCCCCGCCACTCGCGCGGCCTCGACGATGCGGTCGCGCTGGGCCTTGATCGCATCGACCATGGCGAGCATCTCTTCGGCGTGGTCGAGGGCCGCCAGCGCGGTCGCCTGCGTCACCGACGACAGGTGGTAGGGCAGACGCACGAGACGCATCGCGTCGCAGATCTCGCGCGAGGCGGCCATGTAACCGACGCGCGCGCCGGCGAACGCGAACGCCTTGCTCATCGTGCGGCTGACGATCAGGCGCGGGTGATCGGCGAGCAGCTCGAGGGCGCTCGGCGTGCCCGGGCGCGCGAACTCGACGTACGCCTCGTCGACGATGACGACGGCGTTCGGCGCCGCGTCGTAGATGGCGCGCACGACGTCGTTGCTCACCGCGGTGCCCGTCGGATTGTTCGGCGTGCAGACGAACACGACGTTCGGACGGTGCTCGCGCACCTGCTCGACTGCGAGGTCGACGTCGAGGTCATAGACGCCCTCACGACGATCGCGCAGGCCGTCGACCCATGTCGTTCCCGCGCCGCGCGCGATGATCGGGTGCATCGAGTAGCTCGGCGTGAAGCCGAGCGCGACGCGGCCCGGGCCCCCGAAGGCCTGCACGATGTGGCTGAGCACCTCGTTGCTGCCGTTGGCGGCCCAGATCTGCTCGACGGGCAACCGGACGCCCGTCACGCGATCGAGGTAGTCGGCGAGGGCCGCGCGCAGTTCGGTGAACTCGCGATCCGGGTAGCGGTTCAGCCCGCCCGCGGCCTTCTCGACTCGCTCGACGATGCTGCGCACGACCGTCTCCGGCACGTCGTAGGACGACTCGTTCGTGTTGAGCGCGATGGGCACGTCGAGCTGCGGCGCGCCGTACGCGCTCTGGTTTCGCAGGTCTTCGCGCAGCAGCTGCGTGATCGTGGGTTCGCTCATGCGGGCGCGTTCTCCGTCCCGGCCTCTGCCTCGTCCCGACGCTCGAAGCGCGCCGTCACGGCCTCGCCGTGCGCCGGCAGGTCCTCCGCGTTCGCGAGCGTGACGACGACGTCCGCGACCTCCGCGAGGGCCTCGCGCGAATAGTCGACGATGTGGACGCCCTTGAGGCTGTCTCTTATACACATCTCCGAGC
>NZ_LSJT01000004.1:0-67976 GCF_001556795.1 Dermacoccus sp. CCH2-D9 | reverse complement strand
GTCGGTGCGGCGTGCCCGCCGTGCTGAGCGGCTGGGTGCGTCATGGTGAGGTCGACGAGGCGATTACTGCCGACGTCCTCGACGCGGCACGCCGTGGGGTGGCGCTCGACCTGCGTCACCTGGATCGCACGAGCGTTCAGGGCCATCTGCGCCCTGAGGCGCAGATGCTGACGCAGGCCGAGGCGCTCGCCGAAGGGCTGGGTGATCTCGGCGCCGCGCTCGAGCTCGTCGGGGCGAGCGACCGGCTGGCGCAGGCGTGCGTCCAGCACCCGTTCCGAGACATCGGCATCGGGGCGGTGCACCTGCCCGAGGTCGAGGTGCTGGGCCTGACGGGCACCGACCCGCAGCGGGTGCTCACCGAGCGCTGTCACGCCGCGGTGAACGGACGCTACCCGCACGCGTCGGAGGCAAAACGGCGCGAGGTTCTGGAGCGGCTCGAGGAGGAGCTCGACGTGGTGCGTCACCTCGGGTACCCGACGTATTTCCTCACCGTCGCGCAGGTCTGCGACCTCATCCGCGACATGGGCGGGCGCGTCGCGGCCCGCGGGTCGGGCGCGGGCAGCCTCATCACCTACCTGCTCGGCATCAGCGGGGTCGACCCCATCGAGCACCGACTGCTCATGGAGCGGTTCTGCACGAGGGCCCGCGCGTCACTGCCCGACATCGACATCGACGTCGAGTCGGCGCGCCGCACCGAGATCTACGAACGCATCATGGAGCGCTTCGGCGGGGAGCGGGTGACGTGCGTGTCGATGATGGAGACCTACCGGGTGCGCCACGCCATCCGTGACGCCGGTGCCGCGCTCGGGATGGTGCCGGCCGACGTCGACGTCATCGCGAAGGCCTTCCCGCACGTCGCGGCCCGTGACGTGCGGCATGCGATCGAGGAGTTGCCCGAGCTGCGGGCGCGCGGGCTCGCCGAACCGGAGCTCGACCGGCTGTTCGACCTCGTTGAGCGCCTCGACGGGCTGCCGCGGCACATCGCGCTGCATCCGTGCGGGGTGATCCTGTCGAACGCCGGGCTGGCGCAGCGCACGCCGATGGAGGCGAGCTGGCTCGGTTTCCCGATGAGTCAGTTCGACAAGGACGACGTCGAGACGCTGGGGCTGCTCAAGCTCGACGTGCTCGGCATCCGCATGCAGTCGGCCATGGCCCACGCCGTCGCCGAGATCGAACGCGTCGAGGGTGCCGTCGTCGACCTCGACGACCCCGAGTGCGTGCCGTTCGACGACGAGGCCACCTTCGAGCTCATCCGCACGACGCGCACCCTGGGGTGCTTCCAGATCGAGTCGCCCGGGCAGCGGGAACTCATCGGCAAGTTCGGGCCGCAGCGTTTCGAAGACCTCATCATCGACATCTCGCTGTTCCGCCCCGGGCCGGTCAAGAGCGACATGATCACCCCGTTCCTGCGCGCGCGGCAGGGGTGGGCGCCGCCCGAGTACCTGCACGAGAGTCTGCGCCCGGCACTGGAGGAGACGATGGGTGTCGTCGTCTTCCACGAACAGGTGCTGCGCATCTTCGCGCAGACGACCGGCATCACGCTGGCGCAGGCCGACGAGGTGCGACGGGCGATGGGCTCGAGCACCGGGCAGGAGAAGATCGAACTGTGGTGGCGCGAGGCCGCGCAGCACCGCGGCTACACGAGCGCGGAACGCGACCGCATCTGGGAGGTGCTCGCCGCGTTCGCCTCGTTCGGTTTCTGCAAGGCTCACGCCGCCGCGTTCGCCGTCCCCACCTACCAGTCGGCGTGGTTGAAGACCCATCACCTCGCCGCGTTCGTCGCAGGCGTTCTCACCCACGACCCGGGGATGTACCCCAAGCGACTCATCCTCGCCGACGTGCGGACGTTCGGCGTGCCCGTGCTGGGCGTCGACATCAACGCCTCGCGCCGCGAGTACCGCGTCGAGCGCGTGCCGGGCGAGGGCAGCGATGACGACCATCTCGGTTTGCGCATCGGTTTCCTCGACGTCAAGGGTATGAGCGAGCGCGAGATGACGTCACTCGTGGAGGGCCAGCCCTACACGAGCCTGACGGACGTGTGGCGCCGGGCGGGTCTGAGCCGGCCCGTCGTCGAGCGGTTGCTGCTCGTCGGCGCCTTCGACGCACTGCACGGCACCGGACGACCCGGCGTATGCGGCGCACCGACGCGGCGAGATCTGCTGCTCGAGCTCGACGACCTCGAACGGTTGGATCGGCACGCCTCGGCGCGTCTGACGCGTGGCGCTCGCCGTCGCATGATCAGTTCGGCCCCGGGCGTGGGCGCGTCTGTGAACGCGGACGGGGCCGCAGGAACGGTGATGGCTTTCGACAGCGTCGAGGCGGCGCGTCGTCAGGCGCAGGGGCGACGGCCGCACGAGCGGTACGAGACGCAGGGCTCGCAGCTGGCCTTCGACATGCTCGACGACGGTGAGGCGGTGAGCAGTGGCCTGCCCGAGTTCACCCCGGCCGAGAAGGTGCGGGCCGAGCTCGACATCCTCGGGTTGGACGTCAGCGGGCACGTCATGCAGTTCTACGCGCCTCTCGTGCGGGCGCTGGGCGTCAGCCGGGCCTGTGACCTCGCGTCGCTGCACGGCGGCGAGACAGTGTGGTGCGCCGGCATCAAGGTCGCCACGCAGACACCGCCGGTGCGTTCGGGGCGACGCGTCATCTTCCTCACCGTCGACGACGGTACGGGCCCGGCCGACGCGACGTTCTTCGAGGACGTCCAGGGCCCCTACGCCGACACGGTCTTCCACGCGTGGATGCTCCTCGTGCGGGGCGTCGTGCGCCGCACCGGCCCGCGTGGGGTCTCGATCCGCGCGACGGGAGCGTGGGATCTGGCGCAGGCGTGGAAGGCGTGGGAGCACGACGGCGAGGCCGGGGTCCACCGTCTCGTCGAGGAGAGCGAGCGGCGCGGGGCGGAGCGCTCGGTCGGGGCCGCGCGCGGGCGGCGTCAGCTCGTGCACGCGTCGGGGTTCGCGCAGTCGCCGTACACCGACATCAAACCGGCGGGGGAGGCGCTTCGTGCCTCGCGCGCCGAACTGCCCGGCGAGGGTGAGGCTCCGTCACACCTGTGGCACGCGAGCCCGGGAAGCTCAGGAGGATGGAAACGATGATCCTGCACGTCGACATGGACGCCTTCTACGCCTCGGCGTCGCTCATCGAGCGCCCCGAACTCGTGGGCACCCCCGTCATCGTCGGGGGTGCGGGTCGCGGGGTGGTGCTGTCCGCCACGTACGAGGCGCGACGGTCCGGGGTGAACTCCGGCATGCCCATGGGGCGCGCGCGCAGGCTGTGCCCGCAGGCGGTGGTGCTGCCACCCGACGCCGAGCTGTACTCGCGCATCTCGGGAGCCGTCATGCACCTGTTCGCTCAGGTGACGCCGCTCGTCGAACCCATCTCACTCGACGAGGCGTTCCTCGACGTGAGCGGGGTGGCACCGACACCGCGTCAGGCGGTTGCGCTCGGGCACCAACTGCGTGACGCCGTCGCGGACGAGCAGATGATCACGTGCTCGGTCGGCATCGCGCCGGTCAAGTTCGTCGCCAAGCTGGCCTCGACGCGCGCGAAACCTGACGGGCTGCTCCTCGTCGAGCGCCACGAGACCCTCGACTTCCTCCACCCGCTGCCCGTCGAGGCGCTGTGGGGCGTGGGTGAGACGACGAAGGAGAAACTGCATCGCCTCGGGCTGCGCACCGTCGGCGATGTCGCACACCTGCCCGAACGCACGCTCGTGCGCGCCCTCGGGCAGAGCGCGGGCGTCACCCTGCACCGCCTCGCCTGGGGGCATGACGAGCGCCGCGTTGTCCCGCACGAACCCGAGCGCAGCATCGGTTCGGACGAGACGTTCCCCGCCGACCTCGACGACGCCGTCGAGATCAAGCGCGAGCTGCTCAAGCTGAGCGATCGGGTGGCGGCGCGGATGCGGGCGGCGCAGGTCGCGGGTCGGACGGTCGTGCTCAAGGTGAGGTTCTCGGACTTCACGACGATCACGCGCTCGCGCACGCTGCCCGAGCACACCGACGTCAGCCGCGAGATCTACGACGTCGCAGCGCAATTGTTCGACGCGCTCGCCCTGCAACGCGCGCGGGTGCGGCTCGTCGGGGTGCGGGTGCAGGGGTTGAAGGACGTGCGCCAGACGTCGCGGCAGATCCGGCTCGGGGAGCGTGAGAACGGATGGCGGGAGGCGGATCGGGCGATCGATCGGGCGAGCGCGCGCTTCGGGGCAGGCATCGTGCGCCCGGCGAGCCTCGTCGGATGAGCGGGCACGGGCGGCCCATGGTGGCAGGCTCTGGCGTGAAAGGTCAGGGTGTGATGCACTTTCCCCGTCGTGCACCGCGCTGAAGTGCTACAACTGACGTTATGTGTCACCCGCCGCACGAGGTGTGCATCATGTGGGGTGACGAAGGGATGGAGGGCCACCATGCCGTTGTCCGAGCATGAGTTGCGCACGTTGGAGCAGCTCGAGGCGCAGCTTTCCGCCGAGGATCCCAAGTTCGCCTCGACGATGCAGGCCGACCCGGAGCGCCGCCGTCGACGCAGGCGCGCCCTCTTCGCCGGCGCGGTCTGCCTCGCAGGCCTCGGCCTCACCGCCGTCGGCACGTACTCCTCGCACATGTGGTTGGGTCTCGTCGGCATGCTGGTCATCGCCGCGGGTGCCCTGCTGTCCGTGCAGACGCCGTCACGGCCCGCCCTGCACGTCGTCGACCCGAACTCGTTCGAGGGCATCACGGCCCAGACCGGCGCGCACCCCGCGTCGCGGATGCCGCGCATGGCTCGTCCGGGGCGCACCGCTCGGCCGCGCTCCTCGGCTCCTCGTCCGCAGGGCGACTTCATGCAGCGGATGGAGCAGCGCTGGGAGCGTCGCCGCTACGAGAACCAGGGATGGTGAACCGGCAGCGGCGTCGCTGACGTGAGTGTTCGCTGCTCGTCTGCAGCGATGACGCTCGGCGTGCCCCGCTCACCGTGCCAGCGCGAACGCAGCGATGGCCCAGCCGACGGCGATCGTCACGGCTGCGGCCAGTTCGATGCCCACCGACGTCAGCGCTGCCCGGATGGCGACGCGGGTCGCTGTCCACGCCTGCGCGCGATCACGCAGTCGTGCGCTCTCCGCCAAGAACACGCCGATGACGAAGCCCAGCAGCAGCCCGATCACGGGGACGACGAAGAAGCCGACCACCGCGCACACGAGCCCGACGATGTTGCTGCGCCGCGCGACCCCACCCCGCGAGAGCTGACGCCCCGGCACGAGAACCTGCACGACATAGCCTGCGACCGCGAGGATGCACGCGACAGCGAACACCACCCATGCCGCCGTGCTCGACTGGCCGATGGCCCAGACGAGCACGCCGAGCACGACGCACGCGAGGCCCGGTAGGACGGGCACGATGAGGCCGGCGATGCCGACCGCGACGAGCAGGGCCGCACCGAGCGTCGTCAAGGTTTCTGTGGAGACCACCATGGTGTTCATCATGGCCCATCAGCGCATCGCTGCGCCCGAGATCACCGCCGTCGCGCGGCGGCAGTCGCACGGCACCGATCGCACGACACCCATCGCGCGAGGCCTCATGCCCGGGTGCGTCCGACAGTGCCCCCGGCATGCGTTCGGCCCCGCGCCTCGATGATCGAGGGCGCGGGGCCGAACGGTTCGCTGTGCCGAAGGGGCGAGATGCTCAGACCTCGCTGAGGCGGGGGGTTTCGTCGATGACCTCGACGGCGACCTCCCGCAGCTTGTCGAGGTGCTCACGGCCGTGGTGGCCGCAGAAGCGCAGTTCGAGACCTTCGGACATGACGGCCTTGATGAACGCCTGGGCGCCACAGCGGTCGCAGCGGTCGGCGGCGGTCATCGTCTGTTCCATCGTTGCGGTCATATCCATCCTCCTCGTCGGACGGCGCGGGGGCCGTCTCACGCGTATTCGTGAACCCACACGAATGTGGCTCTCGACAATGAACAACAGTCTTCCACGTGGAGGCATTCCCGCGAAGCCGGTTCCGATCTGCGGGCGTCCTCGCGTGCCCGAGCGATTGCCTCGACCCACGTGCACCCGCGGCCGCACACCACCATGCACACCACATGCCGGAGCGCCCACGAGGGGCGGCTTGCGCGTGGCGACGCGGAACGACGGGGTTCGTCCGATAGCGTGTCGAGGCACATGTCGAGTGTGCGCGTGACGAAGGTCAAGGAGATTCCCCAGGTGTCGTCCAGCGAGAACCAAGAGAACTACACCGCCCGCCACCTCCAGGTGCTCGAGGGGCTCGAGGCCGTCCGCAAGCGTCCCGGCATGTACATCGGCTCGACCGACGGTCGCGGCCTCATGCACTGCCTCTGGGAGATCATCGACAACGCCGTCGACGAGGCGCTCGGCGGGTACTGCGACCGCATCGAGGTCATCCTCCTGCCCGACGGCTCCGTCGAGGTGCGCGACAACGGCCGCGGCATTCCCGTCGACGTCGAGCCGCGCACGGGTCTGTCGGGCGTCGAGGTCGTCTTCACGAAACTGCACGCGGGCGGCAAGTTCGGTGGCGGGTCGTACACGGCCTCCGGTGGTCTGCACGGCGTCGGTGCGTCCGTCGTCAACGCGCTCAGTTCGCGTCTCGACGTCGAGGTCGACCGTGCGAGCAAGACGTACGGCATGAGTTTCCGCCGCGGCGAGCCCGGCACGTTCGCCGACGGCGACTCCTCCGATCCGCTCGCGAAGAGCCCGACGAACCCGTTCACGCCGTTCGAGTCCGGCAGCCAGCTCGAGGTTGTCGGCAAGGCCAGGCGCGGCGTCACCGGTTCGCGCGTGCGCTACTGGGCCGACACGACGATCTTCCTCAAGACCGCGCAGTTCGACTACGACCAGCTCATCGCGCGCGCTCGTCAGACGAGTTTCCTCGTGCCGGGCCTCACCATCATCATTCGTGACGAGCGGGGTCTCGCCGGTACGCCGGGGGAGAACGGCCCGCACGAGGAGACCTTCCTCCACGACGGCGGCATCAGCGAGTTCTGCGAGTACCTCGCGCCCGACGCCGCCGTCACCGGCATCTGGCGCCTGCAGGGCAGCGGGTCGTTCACCGAGACGGTGCCGGTGCTCGACGAATCGAGCGGCCACATGACGAGCCAGGACGTGACGCGCGAGTGCGGCGTCGACATCGCGCTGCGCTGGGGCACCGGGTACGAGACGAAGGTGCGCAGCTTCGTCAACATCATCGCGACGCCGAAGGGCGGCACGCACAACACCGGTTTCGAGCAGGCGCTCATGAAGGTGTTCAAGAAGCAGCTCGAGGTCAACGCGCGCAAGCTCAAGGTCGGCAATGACAAGGTCGAGAAGGACGACGTCCTCGCCGGTCTGACAGCCGTCGTCACCGTTCGCCTCGCGGAGCCGCAGTTCGAGGGCCAGACGAAGGAGGTGCTCGGCACCGCGGCCGTGCGCGCCATCGTCAGCAAGGTCGTCGAGAAAGAGCTGAGCGCGCACCTGACGTCGACGAAGCGTGACGACAAGGCGCAGGCCGCGCTACTGCTGGAGAAGGTCGTCGCCGAGATGAAGTCGCGCATCAGCGCGCGCGCCCACAAGGAGACGCAGCGTCGCAAGACGGCGCTCGAGTCCTCGAGCCTGCCGGGCAAGCTGAAGGACTGCCGCTCGACCGACGGTGAGCGCAGCGAGCTGTTCATCGTCGAGGGCGACTCGGCGCTCGGTACGGGCATGGCGGCGCGCAACTCGGAGTACCAGGCGCTGCTGCCGATCCGCGGCAAGATCCTCAACGTGCAGAAGGCGTCCGTCGGCGACATGCTGAAGAACGCGGAGTGCGCCTCGATCATCCAGGTCGTCGGAGGGGGTTCGGGGCGCAGTTTCGACCTCGACATGGTGCGCTACGGCAAGATCATCCTCATGACGGACGCCGACGTCGACGGCGCCCACATCCGCACGCTGCTGCTGACGTTGTTCTTCCGCTACATGCGTCCGCTCGTCGCGGCGGGGCGCGTGTACGCCGCGATGCCGCCGCTGCACCGTCTCGAGGTGAGCGCGCAGGGCCGCGCGAAGGGTGAGGTCATCTACACCTATTCCGAGGACGAGATGCGAGCCACCGTCGCGGCGTGGGAGAAGAAGGGCCGCACGTTCAAGCAGCCGCAGCGCTACAAGGGCCTCGGTGAGATGGACGCCGACCAGCTCGCGGAGACGACGATGGACCCGCGCCACCGCACGCTGCGTCGTGTCACGCTCAAGGACGCCGAGATGGCCGAGCAGGTGTTCGACCTGCTCATGGGCAGCGAGGTCGCGCCGCGCAAGGATTTCATCATCTCCAGCGCCAGCGATCTCGATACCGAGCGCATCGACGCATGAGTTCGACTCGGCTGCAACGGTTTCGCTCGGTTCTCGCCGACACGCGGCCGTTGCGCAACCCCGCCTTCCGGCGGTTGTGGATCGCCGACATCGTCACCGTCATCGGCGCCCAGCTGACGATCGTGTCCGTGCCCGCGCAGATCTACGCGCAGACGCGCGATTCGAGTTACGTCGGGCTGACGGGGTTGTTCGGCCTCGTGCCGCTCATCGTGTTCGGCCTGTACGGCGGATCGCTCGCCGACGCGCACGATCGTCGACGGATCCTGCTGTTCACCTCGGGCGGCTTGGTCGTCGCGAGTGCGCTGTTCTGGGCGCAGGCGGCAGCGGGCGGCGTCAACGTCTGGGTGCTGCTGTGCCTGTTCGCAGCACAGCAGGCGTTGTTCGCGCTGCATCAACCGGCGTTGCAGTCGTCGCTGCCGCGCCTGCTCGAACCCGAGTTGCTGCCCGCCGCGAACTCGCTGCTCATGACGGTCGCGATGGCCGGTGGCATTGCCGGCCCGCTGCTCGCCGGCGCGCTCATCCCCGTGCTCGGGTTCTCGTGGATGTACGCGATCGACACGATCTGCCTGCTCTCGACGCTGTGGGCCGTGTTCCGCATGCCCGCGCTGCCGCCGATCGGTGAGGTCATCAAGGCCGGTTTTTCGTCGGTTCTCGACGGGTTGCGCTACCTGACGCGTCACCCCGTCCTGCTCGCGAGCTTCGTCGTCGACCTCATCGCGATGGTGTTCGGCATGCCGCGCTCGGAGTTTCCCCAGATCGCGCACGAGTCGTTCGGCGGTCCGCTCGGGGGTGGTTTCGCGTTCGCGTGGCTGTTCGCGGCGATCCCTGTCGGCGCCGTGCTCGGCGGCGTGTTCTCCGGGTGGGTGTCGCGCGTGCGACGACACGGCGTCGCCGTGCTGGCCGCGGTGCTCGTGTGGGGCCTCGCCATCATCGGGTTCGGTGCGGCGGTAGCGCTCGCGAACGGGCGCGTCGACGTCGTGTTCTGGCTCGCGTTCATCGCCCTCGTCATCGGAGGTGCGGCCGACATGGTTTCCGCGGCCTTCCGCACGTCGATGCTTCAGACGGCCGCGAGCGACGAGGTGCGCGGGCGGCTGCAGGGCGTGTTCCTCGTCGTCGTCGCCGGCGGCCCACGCATCGCGGACGTCATCCACGGCGCCGGCGCGACCGCGATCGGAGCGGCGACGACGGCGTGGCTCGGCGGCGTGTGCGTCGTCATCGGTGTCGTGCTCGTGGGCCTGCTCGTCCCGTCCTTCCGGCGGTATCGACTCGCTGCCTGACTCGTGGGGCGCGCCGGGCCGAGCGGGGTGCGGCAACCGTCATCTGGCTTCGTCGGTCTCGGGCAGGGGTGTCCGCGATGACGGCTGGCCGGGGGAGTGGGGCCGTCCCCGTCGTTCTGGCGCCCTGTGGTCAGGCTGAGCGTCGGCGGATGGTCGATCTGGACGATTCTACGAATGAAGTTTTTCCCCTTAACTTCCGCTAGTTTAGGTTTATGCCTTCACTCCGATCCTCTCTCGTGGTGCTGACGGCGGATCAGGTCGACAGCCGCTCTGGCGACGACGCCGTGCCCTCCGCCCTGCGAGCGCTGCGCGCCCTCCCGTCGAGCGGGGGGTCTGCGCGCGGCTTCGCGCGGACGGCGGGGGATGAGATCCAGGCCCTGTTCACGCGTTCGAGCGATACGGTCGAGGCGCTCGAACAGCTGGCGCGCCTCGGGTGCTGGCGGGTGGGGGTCGGCATCGGCGCGGTCGTGACGCCCGTACCCGACGATGTGCGTGCCGCCTCGGGTGAGGCGTTCATCGCGGCGCGTGAGGCGGTCGAGGCGTCCCGGCTCGTGCCGGCGCGCGTGGCCGTTCGGGCTCCTTCGGCGCCCGAGGCGGGGGCCGACCTCGACGCGGCGTTGGCGCTGCTGCACCTGCTCTGGCATCGCCGCACACCTGCGGGGTGGGCTGTCGCCGAACTCTTGGGGCAGGGGCTGACGGGGCGCGAGGTCGCCGCCGCACTCGACATCACCCCCTCGGCCGTCAGCCAACGCGCGCGGGCCGCAGCCGTCGAGGAGAGCGACGCCGGCATGCGCCTCGCCACGCGCCTCATGGACGCTGCGCGCGCTCAGCCCTGCTGAGGGGCGGCGCCGCTCGAGAGGCGACATGGTCTGAGCGTGTGCGCCCGCGGCATGACGGCTGTGGGCGCGCTCGGATCACCAGCCCGGCCCTCACCCGGCTCGGCGTTGCGCCTGACGGAACGGGTCGTCCCGGCCTGTGTCTTCACCACTGTCGGTGGCGGCGTCTACCGTCGGGCCATGGATGTCAGGGGTGTTCTCGTCGTCACGCTGTTCGGGTCACTGGCGCTCGCGGGTGGTGGTGTCATGACGACGCTCGTGTTCCGCAGCGTCGATCGTCGGTCGTCCGAGGTGGGGGAGAGCCTGCCGGAGTCCTCGGACGGGGTCGAACAGGCCGCCACGATCCTGCGCGGCGGCGCGTGGATCGGTGCGCTTGAGCGGTTGGCGATCTTCGCGGGGCTCGTCGCGTCGTGGCCGGAGGCGATCGCGATCGTTCTCGCCGTCAAGGGGCTCGGGCGTTATCCGGAGCTGCGCAGCGGCGAGAAGTCGGCCGTCGCCGAACGGTTCATCATCGGCACGTTCGTCAGCGTCCTGTGGGCGTGCGGCTGCGCGGGTCTCGTGGCGTGGTTGCGCACCTGAGCCCCCCTGGCAGCGCGGCGTCCCTCGCCCAACGTCGGCGAGGTGCCGCTGACGCCGCCGTCACGATCGGGCTGCGGCCTTCTTCGCCGCCTTCATCTCACGTTTCGTCTCGCGAACCTTCTGCAGCGAGTCGGCGGCGTCGTCCGTCGCCCATATGGGGTGGGTGCCGCCGTCGTAGTCGTCGCGCACGGCGGCGAGCTTCTGCACGCGCTCTGCCATCGAGCGGCCGTGACGGTGAAGGGCGGGAGGCGTCGTGCACTTCTCGACGAACTCACCCGGTTCGATCGCGGCGATCTTCGTCGGATCGAGCGTGCCGAACCGGTCGTAGATCTTGGCGGGGCCGGAGAACGCCACCTCCATCGCGATCTGCTGCTCGAGCAGCATTCCGACGAGCAGCCCGAACAGACGCTCCGAGATGACGGCGTCGGCACGGTCGTTCTGGGCGATGTGCAATCGGGGCATGCAGGCATCGTAGGGCGGCGCGGCCCAAGGAACATGTCGATGTCACCACCTCGTGAGAGGATCACGCCAGATCACTCAGCGAGCGAAACGACGACGACATGACACTGTTCAGGCGCGCCGATGTCGGTGACGACGAACCGCAGCACCTCAAGGTCTCTCTGGACCTCAAGTCGGTGTGGCATGCCACCTGGATCGTCATCGGCGCCCTCGCCCTGCTCACCGCCCTCGGTTATCTGACGGGGTCGGCGGGTTCGGTCGTCTTCAACGTCGTCATGGCGTTCTTCCTCGCCGCAGCCATCGAACCGGCCGTGTCGCGCTTCGCGATGCACATGCCGCGTGCGCTCGCGACGGGTCTCGTCGTCCTGCTGCTGGCGTGCGCCGTCGTCGGGTTCTTCGCCGCGTTCGGGGGCCTCCTCGTCGACGAGGTGCAGGCGCTCATCAGTGCGGCGCCCGGCCTCGTCACGGATTGCGTCGACTGGGTCAACCGCAAGTTCGACACCGACTACGACATCAACAAGCTGCTCTCGAGCGTCAACCTGACGCCCGACAACGTCGCGAACTACGGTTCGCAGCTGGCCGGCGGCGTCCTCGGGCTCGTGACGAGCGTCGTGTCCACGGCGTTCAACCTGTTCGTCCTCATCTTCTTCACCTGTTACATCTCGGCCGGCCTACCGCGTCTGCGCACCTGGGTGGCAGGGCTGTTCCCGCCGCGTCAGCAGCGCGTCGTGCTGACGGTGTGGGAGGTGTTCGTCGCAAAGGTCGGCGGGTACGTCGCGGCGCGCTTCATCCTCGCGACGATCTCGGCGACGATTCACGGCACGTTCATGATGCTCATCGGCATGCCGTACTGGCTGGCGCTCGGGTTGTGGACGGGCATCATCGCGCAGTTCGTGCCCAACATCGGCACGTACATCTCGATCGTCCTGCCCGTCCTCGTCGGCGCGACGAGCGACAAACCGATCACCGGCCTGTTCATCCTCATCTTCGCGATCGTCTACCAGCAGATCGAGAACGTCACGATCGAGCCGAACATCAGCGCACGCGCCGTCGACGTCCACCCGGCCGTCTCGTTCGCATCCGCCCTCGCCGGCGCGAACATGTTCGGCCTCGCCGGCGGTTTGCTCGGTGTGCCCGCCGCCGCGACGGCCATGGCCATCCTCGACCTCTACAAGACGCGCTACGAGGTGAAGAGCTCGACGCTCGACGCCGCGCAACGCGACGCGAAGAAGGATCTCGACGACGACGACTCTGCGACGAATGACGACCCACCGGGCCAGCGCGACCCCGTCGAACTCGCGGGGGCCGATTCAACAGCCGATGCTGCGCCTGACAGTGCCGTCAACACGGAGGCAGGCGGGTCGACGAAGGCATGACGCCCTGAGCATGTGATCGAGGAGAACTCAGCTCACCCGCGCGCTGTAGGACGCGGACGGTTTCGCGTCCTTGAGGCACGAGTCGCGAAGCGGCTCACCGACGACCGACGTGACGGCCAGGGTCGTTCCGTCGGGCAGGGAGACGAGCCACCCGTCCTGGCGGTCGGCTACGGGTACCCCGATGTCGTTGACGGGGGCCATCGTCAGGCCCGGATGGCGCTCGCGCCACCACGTCTCTGCCACCTGAGCGACGGGCGGCAGGTCGATTCGCCCGCGGTGTGTGGTCGATGAGAACGACTGCTGCACAGCAGGATCGAGCGTCGACGTCATCGTCGTCCTCGCGAGCTGAGCGGCCACCTGACCAGTGAGCCGGCCAAACGTCTGGCCGCTCGGCAGATGGATCGCCGTCGGCGCGAACCGATGTCCGCCGATGTGCGAGATCTCCCACACGTTGTCGGGTGCGGCGGCATGCGCAGCCTCCGCGACGGGCCGGGCACGGACGGCACAGCAGGCATCGCGGCGGCCGTTTGTGCACACGAGCAGCACAGGCTCGGGGCGTGCGGCGAAACCGAAAGACGTCAACCTCGCGTGATCTGCCACATCGCCGGTGAGCAGACCTGTCACGTCTTCGCGTCGCAGGGCCGCTTCGACGAGCCACGGTTCGTCACCGAAACCACCGCTGACGAACACCCGGGCCGTCTCACCCGCCACGGCATGTCGCCCGACACGACGGATGAGGTACAGCGTTGCGTCCGCAGGTTGCGGCAGCCCGGAATCGCCGACGGCATCGCGTCCCCACGCGCCCGGCACCTCGACGGCGACGATGACGCGCGCCACCTTCGCCGTCCCCCACGCAGGCATGCCAGCCGCTTCCCAATCGAGCGAGCACGAACTGGGTGACGTCATCATGCCCCCAGCCTAGAGGCGCGCCAAGGCACGATGGGTCTCGCGCTCTGATGCGAGCGCCTCAGATGACACGCGCTCAGCAGAACCCTGGCCGTCACCCGGCGCGCCCGCCGCAGCTGCGTCACGTGGTGGTGGTTGTGTCAGTCCTGACTGACACAGCGGCAACCAAGTGACTCAGCTGTCGATCCGAACTGCACCAGGGGCCGCCATAGAGGCCCGCAGCGCCCCGCGCCAGCACCCACCCCGCCGAACGTCAGGCGTCGTCACCGTCGAACAGACTGAGGCGGCTTCCGTCGTCGCCGATCGCACCGTCGTCAGTCTCTTCGCCCGCCGTCACCGGCGTCTGCTCGGCCACTTCGGCGGACGACGCATCGGCGGCCACCGACGCGTAGGGCGCCGTCGTGCCGATCGCGGCGATCTGGCCGGGGGCGGTGTCGCCGGAACCGTCGCGCTTGCCGTCTGCGTCGTCGAGGGTGAGCAGCTTGCCGATCGCCTTGCCCGAAGCATCCGCCGCGCGCGCCGGCGCGGAACCGACCCACGCGAACGTCAGGTGGTTCTCGCCGCGCAGGAAGCGGTGGGCGCGGACGCCGGCTGTCGCGCGTCCCTTGGCGGGGAACTCGGTGAACGGTGCGACCTTGAGCGAGGTGATCTCACCGTTCGGCGAGCCCGGGTGCCCCGCGCCGGTGACGACGATGCCGTCGCGCGAGACGGAGCCGAAGAAGATCGCTCGTGCGCCGGCACCGAGCTTGATGCCGGCGACACCGCCGCCGGTGCGGCCCTGCGGGCGCACGTTCGCAGCGTTGAAGTGCAGCAGTTGCGCCTCGTTCGTGACGAACGTCAGCTCCTCGGTGCCGGTCTGCAGTTCGACGGCACCGACGACGACGTCGTCGCCCTTGAGCGTGATGACCTCCATGATCGGCTTGTTCGCGTACTCCGTCGTCACGCGCTTGACGACGCCCGCTGCGGTACCGAGTGCGAGGCCGGGGGAGTCGGCGCGCAGCGACGTCACCGTCAGCACCTTCTCGCCGGGTGCGAGGTCGACGAACGCGGCGACGGGCGCGCCGCCGTCGAGGACGGGCGCTGCGTGCGTGTCGACGAGGTGCGGCAGTTCGAGCGCGCTGACACGGAACAGCCGACCTGCGGACGTGACGACGCCGAACTCACCGCGCGCGCTGGTGCGCGCGGCGGCGAGGACGACGTCGTGCTTGCGGCGGCCACCGTCGGTCGACAGCGGATCGGCCGAGGTGGTGCGCGCGATGAGGCCGGTTGACGACAGCAGCACCCAGCACGGGTCGTCGGGGATCTCCAGCGGCATCGACGACTTGGATGCCGTCTTCGCCACCGCCTGCGTGCCGTTTCCCTCGAGCAGGACGGTGCGACGCGGCGTCCCGAATTCCTTGGCGACGGCGAGCAGTTCGTCGCAGACGACCTTGTGCAGCAGTTTGACGTCGGCGAGGATCGCGCGCAGCTTCTCGATCTCGGCGCGCAGCTCGTCGGCTTCCTTCTCGAGCTCGAGGCGGCTGAACTTCGTCAGGCGGCGCAGCTGCAGGTCGAGAATGTACGTCGCCTGCGCCTCGGACAGGTCGAACACCTGCATGAGGCGCGCCCGCGCCGTCGCGGAGTCGTCGGAGGAGCGGATGATCTGGATGACCTCGTCGATATCGAGGATCGCGATGAGCAGGCCGTCGACGAGGTGGAGGCGGTCCTCCTTCTTGCCGAGGCGGTGCGTGGTGCGCCGGCGTACGACGTCGATGCGGAAGTCGGTGTAGACGCGCAGCAGCTCTTTGAGCCCGAGGGTGCGCGGCTGGCCGTCGACGAGTGCGACGTTGTTGATGCCGAAGCTCTCCTCCATCGGCGTCAGCTTGTAGAGCTGCTCGAGTACCGCTTCGGGGTTGAAGCCGTTCTTCAGTTCGATGACGAGGCGCAGGCCGTGGTGGCGGTCGGACAGGTCCTTGACGTCGGAGACGCCCTGCAGCTTCTTCTGCCCGACGAGGTCTTTCATCTTGTCGATGACCTTCTCGGGCCCGACGAGGTACGGCAGTTCGGTGACGACGATGCCCTTGCGGCGCGGGGTGACGTTCTCGATGGTCGCCGTCGCGCGCGTGCGGAACGTACCGCGGCCGGTGAGGTAGGCGTCGCGGATGCCGTCGAGGCCGATGATGCGCCCGCCCATCGGCAGGTCGGGGCCCGGCACGAAGCGCATGAGGTCGTCGAGGCTGCAGTCGGGGTTCTTGATGAGGTGGACCGCGGCCTGCACGACCTCGCCGAGGTTGTGCGGCGCCATGTT
Source organism: Dermacoccus sp. CCH2-D9 (assembly GCF_001556795.1). NCBI lineage: Bacteria > Bacillati > Actinomycetota > Actinomycetes > Micrococcales > Dermacoccaceae > Dermacoccus > Dermacoccus sp. CCH2-D9. Next base: position 51,953 of record NZ_LSJT01000004.1, on the reverse strand, counting down.
CGTCGCCATGCCGACGGCGATACCGCTCGCGCCGTTGACGAGCAGGTTCGGGAACGCGGCGGGCAGGACGGACGGTTGCTGCAGCGAGTCGTCGTAGTTGGGCACGAAGTCGACGGTGTTCTCGTCGAGGCCGGCCACGAGCGTCAGCGATGCGGGCGCGAGACGCGCCTCGGTGTAACGCGACGCCGCGGGGCCCTGGTCGAGCGAGCCGAAGTTGCCATGGCCGTCGATCAGCGGCAGGCGCATCGTGAAGTCCTGCGCCATGCGCACGAGCGTGTCGTAGATCGCCGAGTCGCCGTGCGGGTGGTACTTGCCCATGACCTCGCCGACGACGCGCGAGGACTTGACGTGGTTCTTGTTCGGCGTCAGGCCGAGTTCGTCCATCGAGAACAGGATGCGCCGCTGCACCGGCTTGAGCCCGTCACGCGCGTCGGGAAGGGCACGCGAGTAGATGACGGAGTAGCTGTACTCGAGGAAAGCCGCCCGCATCTCGTCCTCGACATCGATGTCGATGATGTTCTCGACGATGTCCTCGTCCGGCATCTCGGGCTTCTTCGTGCGTGCCACTGCGCTTCCTCACTAGCTCGCTGACGCCCGGTGCCCGGGCAGGGTGCATCGCTCATCCTCGCGCATCCGCGCGCTGACGGGGGTTCGCGACACGCGGCGGAGGTGTGGGTGCATCCTGTGGCAGTCATGTCTCTATGTCGTTTGCATTAGGACATAGAGACGCGGCGGGTTATTGTCTCTATGTCCTAATGCAAACGACGCGGCGGGTTACTGTCTCTATGTCCTAATGCAAACGACATCGAGAAATCGGGACACGACGGAGGGGTGGCCATGTTGTACGAGACACCGGACCTCGACGAGGTCGACGTCGCTGTGCTCGACGAGATCGATGCCATCCGTCGCGAGATGGCCGCTGTGCTGCGCGCCCCGAAACGATGGTCCGGGGGCCTGCGCCGGACGACCCAAGCGCGTGCCATCAGGGGGTCGAACAGCATCGAGGGGTACGACGTGACCCCCGAGGATGCGGCGGCTGCAGTCGAGGGCGATGAGCCGCTGACGGCGGATGAGCGCACGTGGAAGGAGATCGAGGGCTATCGGCGCGTGCTCACGTACGTGCTGCGTATGGCGACGTTGCCGGGGTTCGCTCTCGATGCTCACACGCTCAGGACGATGCACTTCATGCTCCTCGAACATGACCTGTCGAAGAGCCCCGGCGAGTCTCGGCGGGCAGCCATCTACGTTCAAGACGAATCGACCGGAGCCAACGTCTACGAGGGGCCCGATCCGGACGACGTGCCGGCTCTCATCGACGCCCTGGTCGGCGCCATGAGTGCGTCATCGGGGGAGCACAGCATGGTTCGTGGTGCCATGGCTCACTTGAACTTCGTCATGATCCACCCTTTCCGTGATGGCAACGGACGTATGGCCCGCGTCCTGCAGACGCTGGTGCTCGCCACCGACGACATTCTCGAGCCGGAGTTCTCCAGCATCGAGGAGTGGTTGGGCGCCAACACGCGGGCCTACTACGACGTCCTGGCCGCGACGGGGCAGGGTGCCTGGAACCCCCAGCGCGACGCGACGGCGTGGGTGAAGTTCTCCCTCAGAGCCCACCACCAGCAGGCCCAGACGCTCCGGCGGCGCTTCCGCGACGCGGAGAACGTCTGGAGCGCGCTCGACGGCCTGGTGGCGACGACAGGGGTGCCGGAGCGCTCGGTCGATGCACTCTTCGACGCTGCCCTGGGCATCCGCATCCGGCGCAGCACCTACGTCAACCGCACCGGTGTGGAAGAACGCACGGCGACACGTGACCTGGCGGCGCTGGCAACGGCGGGTTTGCTCAGCCCCGAGGGGACGACGCGCGGCCGTGGCCGCTACTACCTTCCGGGCGAACTCTTGCAGAACGTCGTGCGCGAAGCGCGCGGCGAGCGCACCCTCGTCGACCCGTACCCCGACCTCATGCGGCAGATCCGCAATTCCCTCCCTTAGTGGCCTCTGAAGCGATCAAGACCGTAACCATGCAGACCCGATCGAGGGAGAACAGATGGTCTGGAGCATCTTGTGGGGCGGCGGCATCGCGCTCGGGCTTCGGTGGTTATACCGCTACCTGTCAGTGGAGTGGCCCGAGAGGTACGTTGCGCCCGATCAGCTCGTCAGCATCATCGTGAGCAGAACATGGTGGACATACGCGATGTTTCGGTGCGGACCGGTGGCCATGGCTGGGATCCTGACCGTCCACGGTGCTGATCAGCTCGCCCTGCCGTCGCTGGCTGCGCTAGTCGCCATGACTGTGGTTCACGTGCTTTCTTCGTCTGTCTTCGCGATGTGGACGATGCCGAAGAATGAATGGGCCCGGCAGGCGAGGCTGCAATTTCACGCAATTAGCGCGGTGGGAGTAATTCTCACAGCGGGCCTGGTGTGGTTCACTCGCGGATGGACGGCGGGGTTAGCGCCGGACGTCCATGGTCTGAGCACGAACATTTGGGCGACGGTGTTGGGCCTGATTCTGGCGAAGGGCTGCTACGACGTGCTCTCGAAAACGCCCCGGCGAGAATATCTGCATTCCTGGGCTGCCAGATCGGTGGACCAGGAGCTGCTTGCAAGGATTACCAGCGCAGGGTGCAGCCACACTGGCGCTCTCGAGGCCATCGCTCTGGCTGAGGCAGTAGAGCGGCCCCGCTGGTTCCGCCGGATAGAGCGATTCGCGCCAGGTGTCGAGTCGACCGGTGTCATGCAGATCAAGGGTGGGGGCATCCTGACCGACCAAGAGTCGGTCGATCTGTTTCTCGTCAGACACCAGCAGGACTGTGGGCGCCTGGAGCGCGAGGGCGCGACGGATGATGCCATCTACCGGCACCACAACCCTGATCCTCACTTCGTGGAAATGTGTCGCCAACTGCGGCCGGAGTGGGGGTAGGCCGATTGACACGCCCGACCAACGGCCACGACGCCCCCTGGCGTTCGACCGGCTGATTGAATGGCCCGCATGGCATCACCGCAGGGTTTCGAGGACAAGGTCGCGTTCGTCTGGAAGGTCGCCGACACGCTGCGCGGCACGTTCCGTCAGCACGAGTACGGCCAGGTGATGCTGCCGCTGCTCGTGCTGCGCCGCATGGATGCGGTGCTCGTCGACACCAAGCCCGCCGTGCTCGCGAAGGCGAAGACGTTCGAGACGATCGCCGCCCCGCAGGCGATGATGCTGAAGAAGGTGGCGGGGCAGCGGTTCTACAACATCTCGCGCTTCACGTTCACGAGCTTGCTCAGCGACGACAAGGCGCTCGCGGAGAACCTGTCGAACTACATCCGCGGTCTGAGCAGCGACGCGTACGTCGTCATGGAGGCGTACAACCTCGACGACAAGATCGCCCGCATGGATCGCGCGGGCATCCTTTACCGCGTACTCGCCGACTTCGCCGACCTCGACCTGCGCCCCAGCGTCGTGAGCAACGAGGCAATGGGTTACATCTTCGAAGACCTGTTGCGGCGCTTCTCGGAGATGAGCAACGAGACGGCTGGTGAGCACTACACACCGCGTGAGGTGATCCGCCTCATGGTCGAGCTGCTCGTCGGCGGCGAAGCGCACCGCGAACTCGTCGAGAGCCCCCTGCCGGTGCGCACCGTCTACGACCCCGCGGCGGGCACGGGCGGCATGCTCATGACGGCGATGGAGCACATGAGGGCGCTCAATCCCGAAACCGAGGTGAAGGTCTACGGCCAGGAGCTCAACGACGAGACGTGGGCCATCGCGCAATCGGACCTCATGATGCAGGACATCGACCCCAAGCAGATGCGCAACGGCAACTCGCTGACGCAGGACGCGTTCGGCGCCGACCACTTCGACTTCATCCTCGCCAACCCGCCCTACGGCGTGAACTGGGCCGGCTACGCGGCGCCGATCAAGGAGGAGCACGCCAAGCAGGGCATGAACGGACGCTTCGGCGCGGGCCTGCCGCGCTCGTCCGACGGGTCGCTGCTGTTCCTGCAGCACATGCTGTCGAAGATGAAGCCGACGGGTTCGCGCGTCGGCATCGTGCTGTCGGGCTCGCCATTGTTCTCCGGCGCAGCCGACTCGGGGGAGTCGCGCATCCGCCAGTGGATCCTCGAGAACGACTGGCTCGAAGGCATCGTCGCGCTGCCCGACCAGATGTTCTACAACACCGGTATATCGACGTACGTGTGGATCCTGACGAACGACAAGGCCGACGCCGACCGCGGGCTCGTCAAGCTCCTCGACGCGCGCGCCATGGGCACGAAGATGCGCAAGTCGCTCGGCGACAAGCGCAAGGAGTTGACGGCCGACGCCATCGCAGAAATCGGGCGCCTCTACGGCGGTGCCCTCGACGAAGCGGACGACGACGCGCGCGTCAAGGTGCTGCCGCGCGAGGCGTTCGGGTTCCAGCGCATCACGGTGGAGCGCCCGATGCGCCGTCGCTGGGAGGTGACGGCGGAGGCCGTCGCGGATACGCCGTTCGATGTGTTCGCGCCCCTGGCCGGTCAGCGGTTCGAGACGGAGAAGGCACTGCTCGCCGAGGCCGACGCGATCGCGAAGCTGACGGCGGCGCAGCGCAAGAAGTTCGCCACCGCGTGTGCCGTGGCCGACCCCGACGCGCCGATCGTCACGAAGAAGGGGCAGCCCGAACCCGACGCCGACCTGCGCGACACCGAGAACGTCCCCCTGCCCGACGGCTGGTTCTCCCTGGCCCCCGACGAGCGCACCGCCGCGCTGCGCGAGACGGCCGAGGCGCACCTCGAATCCGAGATCCGGCCCTACGTGCCGGACGCGTGGATCGACCACACGAAGACGAAGATCGGCGTCGAGATTCCCTTCACGCGCCAGTTCTACGTGTACGAACCACCCCGCCCGGTGGAGGAGATCGCCGCCGAGATCCGCGACCTCGAAACGCAGATTCAAGGCTGGATGAAGGACTTGGGGCTGTGAATGTCGCAGACATCCTTTCGTCAGGGATGCCCACCCGCAAACTAGGGGCGATGGCGAGCCGAGTTCAGGACGTGGGGCATGCGGGCGAAGAGCCACTTTCTGTGTTTCTTGAGCGTGGAGTCGTTCGCCGCAGCGATACCGAGGGTAACCACAATGTGCTCGGCGCTGATCTAGCCAAGTACCAACTCGTGCAACCAGGTGACTTGGTATTCAACCGATTGCGAACTTGGCAAGGGGGGTTCGGGGCGAGTGGCTATCGCGGAATCGTCTCTCCGGCCTATATTGTCCTGCGTCCTCGTGACGCGGACGCGCGTTTCCTGCAGTATGTCCTCTTGAGTCGCCCCTATCTAGCCGAACTTACTCGACTCAGCAAATGGATGCCGCCATCGCAATTCGACATCCTGTGGGCGGATCTCAAGACGATCGAACTACCCTGTCCGACGTTGACGGAGCAACGGCGAATCGCTGACTTTCTCGACGACCGCGTCGCACGTATCGACCAAATCATTGCCGCGCGGCGACTCCAGAGGGCTCTCGCGTTCGAGGCTCTACGAGCAGAGTTGGAGACCAGGCTGTGGCCTCAGCGAGAATCGGTTCCCTTGAAGACTCTCGTTGCGGATGTTACGAGCGGGCCGCGTGGATGGGGCGATCTAGTCTGCGAGGAGGGCGCGGAGTTCGTCAGGATCACCAACCTACGCCCCCTCGGCATCGAGCTCGATCGCACAAACCTTCTTCACGTTGCTCCACCCCCCGGGGCTGAGGCGACGCGCAGCCGGTTGGAAACGGGTGATGTTCTGTTGAGCATCACGGCTGTCTTCGGAGAGGTCAGTGTTTGGCGAGGTGGCACGGGTGCCTTCTCGCAACATGTGGCGCGCATCCGTCCGCTCAACCGCCGCGACTCCGATTGGATCGCCTGGGTGCTGCAATGTCACTCGCTGCACGACCAATATGCCCTGTCGGGTTACGGCGGGACGAAGGCGGGTATGGGGCTGGAACAGGTGCGCAGTCTCGCCGTCCCCCGAGTCGCAGCCGAAGAGCGGCGACGGGTCGGCGAATCGCTGAACGCCCTATGGGCGACTTACCAAACGGGATTGGATGGTCTGAACGGTTCAATGGCTGCTCTCGCCGAATACAAGCAGTCCCTCATCACAGCCGCCGTCACGGGTGAGTTCGACGTGACGACGGCATCCACGAAGATCCCTGGGGAGCACGCATGACCGTCACGCAGGAAAAGGCGTTCGAGGCGAACATCGAGGCGCACCTGCTCGGGGCGGGGTGGGTCAGCGTCGACCCGAAAACCTATGACCGCAAGCGCGGCCTGTTTCCCGACGAGGTGATCGCGTTCGTCGAGGCGTCGCAGCCGAAGGCGTGGGCGCAGCTCGTCACGCGTCACGGCGGCGAGCCTGCGGCGCGGGAGAAGTTCGTCACCGTAGTGCAGCAGCAGGTCGACCACCGCGGCACGCTCGACGTGCTCCGGGGCGGCGTCAAGGATTCCGGCGTGCCGGTGAAGCTCTGCTACTTCAAGCCCGCCTCGGGGCTCAACGACGAGATGCAGCGCAAGTACGACGCGAACCGGCTCGGCGTCGTGCGTCAGCTGCACCACTCCGAGTCGAACCCGCGCGATTCGCTCGACCTCGCGCTCGTCGTCAACGGCCTGCCCGTCGCGTCGGCCGAACTGAAGAACCCGCTGAGCGGGCAGGGCATCGAGCACGCGATGGCGCAGTACCGCAGCGACCGCAACCCGGCCGACCTCATCTTCGCGAGCCGCATGCTCGTCCACTTCGCCGTCGACCCGCACGCCGTCGCCATGACGACGCGGCTCGCAGGCTCGGCGACACGCTTCCTGCCCTTCAACCAGGGCTCCGCGGGCCCCGGCCACCCGGGCAGTGCCGGCAACCCGCCCGTCGACCCCGCGAGCGGTGGCTACCAGAGCGCCTACCTGTGGGAGCAGGTGTGGCAGCGCGACGCGTGGCTCGATCTGCTCGGCACGTTCCTGCACGTCAGCGACGGCACGGTGCTGTTCCCGCGTTTCCACCAGTGGCACGCGGTGCGCTCGATCCTCGACGCCACCCGCCGCGACGGCGCGGGCGTCGACCGGCTCATCCAGCACTCGGCGGGCTCGGGCAAGTCGAACACCATCGCCTGGACGGCGCACTCCCTCTCGCGCCTGCACGGCGAGGACGACACGCCGATCTTCGACAAGGTCGTCGTCATCACCGACCGCACGGTGCTCGACCGTCAGCTGCAGGAGACCGTCGCCGGCCTCGACCACACGCCCGGCACGATCGTGCGCATCGACAAGAACTCCGCGCAGCTCAAGAACGCGCTCGAAGGCAACGCCGCGCGCGTCATCATCACGACGCTGCAGAAGTTCCCCGTCGTCGTCGAACTCGCGAAGAAGGCAGCCGCCGAGGGGGAGACGAGCGAGGTGGCCGGCAAGCGGTTCGCCGTCATCGTCGACGAGGCGCACAGCTCCACCGGCGGCGACGGCATGAAGAAGCTCAAGGGAGTCCTGCGCGGCGACGTCCGCCTCGAGGCCGAGGAAGCTGCGCAGGCCGAAGCGGAGGAAGCCGAAGAGGCGAACGATGCGTTGCTCGCCTCCGCGAAGCAACGCGGCAAGAGCACGAACCTGTCGTTCTTGGCGTTCACGGCCACGCCGAAACCGAAGACGCTCGAACAGTTCGGGGAGAAGGACGCCGACGGTGACTACCGGCCCTTCCACACGTACTCGATGCGCCAGGCCATCGACGAGGGCTTCATCCTCGACGTGCTCGCCTCCTACACGACGTACGACGTCTACTACCGCCTCGCCAACACCGAGCCGCGCGACGACATCGACCTCGACACCCGCAAGGGCCGCGCCGCGCTCGCCCGGTTCGCGTCGCTGCACCCGTACGAGCTCGACGCGAAGGCCGAGGTCATCGTCGAGCACTTCCGCGCCAAGACGATGAGCAAGATCGACGGGCAGGCCAAGGCAATGGTCGTGACGCGCTCGCGGCTGCACGCGGTGCGCACGCAGGAGGCCATCGCGCGCTACATCGAACGCATGGGGTACGACACGGGCGCTCGTCCGCTGCGCGCGCTCGTCGCGTTCTCCGGCACCGTCACCGAGGACGGGGCGCCCGACGTCGTGCTCACCGAGGCGTCGATCAACGGCTTCGCCGAGTCGCAGCTCCCCAAGCGGTTCAAGGAGGACGACGACGCGAAGTTCCTCGTCGTCGCCGAGAAGTACCAGACCGGGTTCGACGAGCCGCTGCTGCACACGATGTACGTCGACAAGAAGCTCGCCGGGGTGAAGGCGGTGCAGACGCTGTCGCGGCTCAACCGCACGCGGCCGGGCAAGCAGGACACGTTCGTGCTCGACTTCGCGAACACCGCCGAGGAGATCCGCGACGCGTTCGCGCCGTTCTACGAGCAGTCGTTGGCGGCGCCGACCGACCCGAACATCCTTTACACGCTGCAGCACGACCTCGAATCGGCGGGCGTGCTGTCGCTCGCCGAGATGGAGGCGGCGGTTGTCGCCCTGCTCGACGGGGCGGACGCGAAGCAGCCCGCCATCTACGCGAACGTGGGCGCGGCCGTCGGGCGATTCATCGCCCTCGACGACGACGCGGCCGAAGAGTTCCGCAGCACGCTCGAACAGTTCGTGCGCGCGTACGCGTTTCTCGCGCAGGTCATGCCGTGGGTCGACGCGACGCTGGAGCGGCTGTTCCTCTACGGCAAGCTGCTGCTCGCCGACCTGCCGCAGCGCGAGAGCGACCCGATGCCTCAGCTGTCGAAGGCCGTCCAGCTCACGCACCTGCGGCTGTCGGTCTCGCACGAGGGTGACATCGGGCTCGAGGCGAGCGACGAGGCGGGCGTCGCACTGCCCGGTGAGGGCAAGGGCTCGCAGAACGAGCCGGAGAAGGACAAGCTCTCGGCGCTCATCGAGGCGATGAACGATAAGTTCGGCGCCGACCTGGGCGAGGGCGACCGCATCTGGATCGACCAGCAATGGGCCGCCGTCAAGGACAACGACCGCCTGCGCGTCGTCGCGCAGTACAACGACCGCTCCGCCTTCGAGCTGGTGCTCGAACAACTGCTCGCCGACGTCATGCTCGAACGGCACGACGCGAACGAGCAGTTCGTCAACTCCTACTTCGAGAAGCCGGGCCTCAAGCGGGCGCTGATCGGCCATCTCGCCGGCACGTACGACGAGTTCCGACGGGAGATGGTGGGGTGAGCGGGCAAGGCCGGCGCCCGTCCACGGCGGACCGGTGGCATCGACTGCGCCGCTCGCCGAGCATGCGGGCGGCGCTCGCGCTCGTGCTTGCGGCCCTGGGCGTCGTTGCGGTCATCTACGGCGCGCGCGCCATCGTCCGCGACCCGCTGCGCCCGGGCACCGTTCGCGCCGGCGAGCCGGTCGGCGGGGGCGTGGCGGCCGAGCCGTCGTCCGGCTCGTCGCCGAACGTCGAGATCGCGCAGGCCGCGACGCCGGCGTCGACGTCGTCGATCGTGTGGGCGCTGTCAGCGCGCTTCGGCCAAACCCAGTTCGCGCTCGCGCAGACGACGTGCGCGGGCACACCCTGCCCGGCCCTGCTGCGCACCCAGGACGGCGGCCGCACCTGGCAGCAGGTGCACTCCTTCACGCAGGCCGACGTGTCGTCCGCGCAGGGCGACGCGCAACCCCTCATCCAACCCGCCGGCGCGATCAGCGACTTGCGCTTCCTCGACGCGCGCACCGGGTACCTGTTCGGCTCCGACCTGTGGGTCACCCACGACGGTGGTCGCAGCTTCACGCAGGTGCAGCACCCCGGCGTCAGCGTTCTCGACGTCGCCGTTCACGACGGCCAGGCCCACGCCCTCACCGCCGCGAGCTGCATCCAAGGTGGCTGCACCGGACGCCTCGAGGTCGCCCGCATCGGCACCGGCCGCACGCCCGCCGTCACCGACGCCGTCGCGGGCGTCACGCCGCCCGGCGAGGTGAGCGACGCCGGCATCGTGACGGCCGGCGAGAACCTGCTCGTCCTCGCGCACGCCGAACGCAGCGGCGGCGAAGCCTCCGGCGCGTGGCGACTCACGGGCGACGCCCTCACGCCGCTGTCGACCCCGCCCGCGTGCAACGGCAAGACGATCGAAGCGGCGACCGGCCTCGGCGCGACGTCACGGATGGTCGCCGTCTGCGACGCCGTCGTCACGTCCCGCTCGACGAGCTACTCCACCGTCACGAGCGTCGACGGCGGCGCGACGTGGCAGCTCGTCGGCGCCGGCAACCTCACACTGCCCACGCAGGGGCACGTGACGATCGCCGCGAAGGATCCGACACACGTCGTCGCCGTCAGCGGCGGCCCACGCGAAGCCCTCGACGGCACGACGCGATCGCTCAGCGACATCGCCGTCGCCGCGAGCAAGGACGGCGGCGCGTCGTGGACGGAGGGTTCCCCGACGTCGCGCCCCAGCCCGGGAGGGTTCGACTCCCTGCAGGCGAGCCAGCCCGGCGTCGCCGCCGTCACGCGCCATGACGGCGACATCTGGACCTCCGCCGACGACGGCGTGCACTGGTCACGCCACGCTGTCGGCGCACGGTGATTGAATGACGACATGAGCGATGTGGAGCCCAGCATCCCGGCCGACTACCCCCGCGAGTGGGAGGCCGACGTCGTCCTGCGCGACGGTTCGGTGGCCCACGTGCGCCCCATCCGCCCCGACGACGCCGAACGCATCCACCGCTTCCACGCCGCGCAGAGCGAGGAATCGATCTACCTGCGCTTCTTCGCCCCGATCAAGCGCCTGAGCGATCGTGACGTGCGCCGCTTCACGCACGTCGACTACGTCGAACGTGTCGCCCTCGTCGCGACCGTTGGCGACGACATCATCGGCATCGGCCGCTACGACCGCCTCGGAGGGCGCGACGCGACGAGCGCCGAGGTCGCGTTCAACATCGCCGACAGTTTCCAGGGCCGCGGCGTCGGCTCCGTCATGCTCGAGCATCTCGCGGCGATCGGCGCCGAGAGCGGCGTCGCCGAGTTCGTCGCCGACGTGCTGCCGCAGAACCGCAAGATGATCCAGGTCTTCACCGAGGCCGGCTACGACGTCAGCCGCAACTTCGACGACGGCGTCATCTCCGTGCGCTTCGAGATCGAGCCCAACGAGAAGTCACAGGCCGTGCGCCTCGCGCGCGAGCAGCGCGCCGAGTCGCAGTCGGTGCGTGCGCTGCTCAACCCGTCGTCGATCGCCGTCGTCGGCGTCTCGCGCGACGGACGCTCCGTCGGCGGTCGTGTGCTTGCCAACCTCGTCGAGGGCGGCTACCGCGGCACGCTCCACGTCGTGCACCCCGAGGCAGAGACGATCGAGGGCCTGCCGACAGTGCCCTCGATCAGCGCGATCGGGAAACCGGTCGATCTCGTCGTCATCGCCGTGCCGGCTCCGAAGGTGCTCGACGTCGTCGCCGAGTGCGGCGGCGCGGGCGTGCGAGCGCTGCTCGTCGTCTCCGCAGGGTTCGCCGAGTCGGGCCCCGAGGGCGCCGAGCGTCAGGCCCAGCTGCTCGCGCTGGCCCGCCGACACGGCATGCGCGTCGTCGGGCCGAACAGTTTCGGGCTCATCAACACGCGCGAGGACACGCGCCTCAACGCCTCCATCGCCTACGAGATGCCGCCCGCCGGCCACCTCGGGCTGTTCGCGCAGAGCGGCGCGCTCGGCATCGCCGTGCTCGCGAGCGCCGGACGGCGTGGCCTCGGCCTGTCCGATTTCGCCTCCGCCGGCAACCGCATCGACGTCTCCGGCAACGACCTCATGCAGTACTGGATCGACGACGACGACACCCACGCCGTCGGCCTCTACCTCGAATCGGTCGGCAACCCGCGCAAGTTCACGCGTATCGCGCGGCAGCTCGCGCTGCGCAAACCCGTCGTCGTCGTGAAGTCCGAGGTCTCCGCGTTCGGACGCCCGCCCGGGCACCGCGTCCGGGAGACACGGACGCCTCCGCGTGCCTTCCGCGAGATGCTGCGCCAGAGCGGCGTCATCCGCGTCGGCAACGTCCACCAACTCTTCGACGTCGCGCAGCTCGTCGTCAACCAGCCGCTGCCGAAGGGGCGGCGCGTCGCCGTCGTCGCCAACTCCGACGCGCTCGGCGCGCTGTGCGGTGACGCGGCGCTGAGCTGGAAGCTCGACGTCACCCGCGGCCCCGTCGCCGTCGCCGCGGACGCGAGTGAGGACGCGTTCCGTGACGCGCTCGTCGCCGCGTTCGAGGACGAGAACGTCGACTCAGTCGTCGCGAGCTTCATCCCGCCGCTCATCACGGGCGGGCGTGACGTCGCGCGCACCGTCGCCGCCGTCAGCGCGCAGTACGACAAGCCCTGCGTCACGACGTTCCTCGGCATCGACGGTGTGAGCGACGACCTGTCGGCGTCCCCGCCCGACGGCTCGACGCGCATCGTGCCTTCCTACCCGATGCCCGAGGACGGCGTGCGAGCGCTCGCCGCCGCGACAAACTACGCCGAGTGGCGCGGGCGCGATCGCGGTGAACCCGTCGCGCCGCTCGGCATCGACCGCAAGGGCGTGCACGAGATGGTGCGTTCGATCATGGCCGAATCGCCCGACGGGCGGGAGCTCACCGCCGACGAGACCGCGCAGCTGCTCGCGCTCGCCAAGATCTCGGTGTGGCCCTCCGTCCCGGCGCGCTCGCCCAAGGAGGCGGTCGACGCGGCCGAGGAGCTGGGCTTCCCCGTCGTCGTCAAGTCGATCGCGCCGCAGGTGCGTCACCAGGTCGCGAGCGCGCTGCGCGCCGACCTGCGCTCGCCGCTCGCCGTCGTCGAGGCCTACGAGGCGCTCGCGGAGCGTCTCGAGGAGTACGGCCCCGACCAGTTCGTCGTGCAGAAGATGGCGACCCCCGGCATCGGCTGCTCCGTCACGAGCGTCGAGGATCCGCTGTTCGGTCCCGTCGTCTCGTTCTCCGTCTCCGGCCCGCCGACCGACCTGCTCGACGACGTCGGTTACCGCAACCCGCCGCTGACGACCGGTGACGTGAGCGAACTCGTCAGCTCGATCAAGGCGTGGCCGCTGCTCGACGGCAGTCGCGGGCGCGGCATCGACCGCGCCGCCATCGAGGATCTCGTGGCGCGGGTGTCCGTGCTCGCCGACGAGAACCCCGAGATCGCCCACCTCGAACTCAACCCGGTGAGCACGCACCCCGGCGGCCTCGACGTCCTCGGCGCGCGCATCACGCTGGCGCCCGCGTCGCTGCGTCAGGACTCGGGCCGACGGGCCATGACGTGAGGTCGCCCTCCAGAGGCGAGCGCGGGCCGCAGGATGGGATGATGGCAGGCATGGCTCAGAACCTTCCCACCGACCTCGCTCGTGCCATCGACAAGGCCGGCTACTTTCCTGCGCTCGTGCGCGACGTCGTGGCCACCGCGCTCGCCGGTGACGAGGTGCGCCAGCACCTCGTGCACGTGGAGACGACCTTCGAGCAGGACGAACTGCTGCGTCACATCACGGTGCTCGTGCTGACGCCGACGAAGCTCGTCATCGTTCACGCCGACGACCACGACGACTCAGCCGCCGGGGGTGTGCGCTCGACGCGTCAGGCCGTGACGGCGACATCGGAGACGGTCGCGCTGTCGTTCGTGCGCGGCGTGACGCTGACGCACGTCGTCACTTCCCCGGAGCGCTACCGCTCCGGCAGCCTCGGGCGCGAGGTGACGCTGACGATCGGCTGGGGCACGATCAGCCGCATCGACCTGCTGCCCGCGACGTGCGGCGACCCGAACTGCGACGCCGACCACGGCTACGACGGCACGATCACCGGCGACGACATCAGCCTACGCATCTCCGCCGACGCCGAGGGAGAGGGTCACCTGCAGCAGGCGATGACGTTCGCTCACGCCCTGTCGGCCGTCGTCGGCTCCGCGGCCCGCTGACGCCCGCGATGAAGGCTCCCCGCTACGACGCCGACGGGCTCGCCGGTGTGCTGCCGTCCGTGGCACGCAGCCTCGACCCCGTCGCGTTCGCGGGGGCCGGGCGCAAGCTGCCGCAGGCGCGCGCGGCGATCGTCGTCCTCGCCGACGGGCTGGGCGCGCGGCTGCTGCGCCGTCAGAGCGCGCACGCACCGTTCCTGCGCGAGCACCTCGAGCGGATGCAGACCCTCGCCGCGGGCTTCCCGACGACGACGGCGACGTCGATGGGCACGTTCGGCACCGGCCTGCCCCCCGGTGCGCACGGCCTGGCCGGCTACCTCGTCGTCGACCCCGCGACGGGGCGCGTGTTCAACGAGCTGACGTGGAAGGACGGGCCGAATCCGCAGGCGTGGCAACCGAACCCGACGGTGTTCGAACGCGCCGACGCCGCCGGGCTGCGTCCCGCCATGATCGGACCCGGCTACTTCGACGGCTCGGGCCTGACGAACGCCGCCCTGCGCGGCGCGACGTTCTACCCGGCCGAGGGGCTCGACGACCGCGTCGACGCGGCGCTGGCCGCCACCCGGCGCGGTCACCGACTCGTCTACCTCTACTGGGGCGAGATCGACAAGGCCGGCCACGTCCACGGCGTCGGCTCGCCGCAGTGGGCGCACGAGCTCGCCGTGTTCGACGACGCGATGGCGCGCCTCGACTTCGGGCGCCCCGCGGGCACGTCTCTCACGCTGACCGCCGACCACGGCATGGTCGACGTCCCCCTCGACGCGCGCGTCGACATCGCGACGACGCCGCACCTGCGAGACGGCGTCCGACGCGTCGGGGGAGAGATGCGCGCGCTGCACCTGTACGTCGAGCCGGGGGCGCTCGCGGACGTCGAGTCGCGTTGGCGCGCCGAGATCGGCGCGCACGGACACGTCTTCACCCGCGAACAGCTCGCCGACGCCGGCTGGGTCGGCGCGCTCGATCCCGCCACCGCCGGACGCTTCGGCGACGTCGTCGTCTCCGTCACGAGCGCACGCGGGTACGTCGACTCGCGTGTCATGAGCGACCGCGTGCTCACGCTGCTCGGCCAGCACGGTGCGATGACGCCCGACGAACTCGACGTGCCGTTCCTCCACCTCGGCGCGCGCTAGGGTGACTAACCGTGGCTGAGCTCGTGTTTTTCACCGGAACGATGGATTGCGGCAAGTCGACGCTGGCGCTGCAGATGGATCACAACCATGCCGCGCGCGGCCGTCGCGGCATCGTCCTCACCCAGCACGACCGCGCCGGTGAGGCCGTCATCTCCTCCCGCCTCGGCCTGCGCCGCGAGGCCCTCGAGGTGAACGCCGGCCTCGACCTGTGGGATCTCGCCGTCTCCGCGCGCGTCACCCTCGGCGAGCTCGACTACGTCATCGCCGACGAGGTGCAGTTCTACGAGCCCGAGCAGATCGATCAGCTCGCGCGCGTCGTCGACGAACTCGACGTCGACGTCTTCGCGTTCGGCATCACCGCCGACTTCAAGACCCAACTGTTCCCCGGCTCGCGTCGCCTGTTCGAACTCGCCGACCGCACACAGCTGCTGCAGGTCGAGGCGTTGTGCTGGTGCGGCAAGCGCGCGACGCACAACGCCCGCGTCGTCGACGGCACGATGGTCGTCGAGGGCGAGCAGGTCGTCGTCGGCGACACCGGCGACCAGGGCGAGACGCCGCTCGTCGAGTACGAGGTGCTGTGTCGTCGCCACTTCATGCGTCGGATGACGTCACATGCCGCGCGCACGATCGGGGCGCAGCAGATGCCGTTCGACCTCGACGTCTGCCCGGTGCCCGCCTCGACGTTCGTCGCGTCCGAGCCTGCGGGCGAATCGTCGACGGCACACGAAGGCCCCTGACTCGCCATGTCCACGCCAGGCTCCGGCCCTCGAGACGACGACGCCGACGACAAGACGCCGTACTGGGCGCGCGGTTCGTACGCTCCGAGTTGGCGCGCCGGGCGACCCGCCGCGGACGATGACACCCGCGGGTGGGACGAGACGACCGCGCGCGGTGACGCCCGGGAGCTGGACGAGACGCGCGAGCTCGCACGCGCGGCTGCATCGAATCGAGGCGACGAGACGGACGGCCCGGCGCCTGACGCCACCCAGGGCACGGCCGGAACGTCCGCATCCGACAACGCCCGACGCATGGCCGGTGGCGCACTCGCCGCGGGGCGCCTCGCCGGCCAGGGCGTGCGTGGTGCTGCTCGCCTGAGCGCGGGGGCGACGAAGGCGTCCCTGCGCGCGGCCCGCCGCGCGAGCAACGCCCAGGGCGCCGGCGAGAGCGGCCTGGGGCGCCTCATGGAGGTGCACGCGCTGTCGAACGCCGGGGACGCCGCCGTCACCGTCGGACTCGCCGGGACGCTGTTCATCTCCGCCCAGCCGGGGGAGGCGAAGAGCCACGTCGTGCTCTTCCTCGTGCTCACGATGCTGCCGTTCGCCATCGTCGCGCCCCTCGTCGGACCGCTGCTCGACCGCTATCGTCACGGTCGTCGGTGGGCGATGGGTGCGACGTTCGCGCTGCGCGGCTTCCTGTGCTGGGTGCTCGCCGACGCGATCGAACGCGACTCCGTCTGGCAGTTCCCCGCGGCGCTCGCCATCCTCGTCGCGAGCAAGGCCTACATCGTCACCCGATCATCGGCGACGCCGCGGTTGCTGCCCGACGGAATGACCCTCGTGCGCGCCAACAGCCGCATGAGCCTCGCGGGCGTCACGGGCGCGACGATCGGTGGCCCGCTCGCCGGTGGCGCGGCCGCGCTGTTCGGGGCGACGTGGGCGTTCCGCGCCGCGTTCCTGCTGTTCGTGTTCGGCACCATCCTCGCCATCCTGCTGCCGGCGAACATCGACTCCGACCGCCACGACGGTTCACTGCGCGCCCCGAAGCTGACGATGCCGCCCGCCGTCGTCGCTGCGCTGCGCACGAACACCGGGCTGCGCTGGGTCAGCGGCTTCCTCACGATGTTCATGGCGTTCCTCATGAAGACCCATCCGCTGCCCGGGTGGGAGGACAAGGTGACGACGCTGCTCGCCATCGTCGTCGGCGCCGCCGCCATCGGCAACGCGCTCGGTTCCGTTGCCGGAGCTGTCGTGCGCGCGCTCGCGCCGCGCGTCGTCATCCTCGCGTGCCTGCTCGCGGACACCGCGGCCGTCGTCGTCGCCGCGGTGCACTTCGATCTCATGACGGCCGTCATCGTCGGGCTCGTCGCCGGCCTCGGGCAGGCGCTCGGCAAACTGGCGCTCGACACGCTGATCCAGGACCATCTCGCCGAGGCCGTGCGCACCAGCGCCTTCGCGCGATCGGAGACGGTGCTGCAGCTCGCGTGGGTGCTCGGCGGCATCTTCGCCTGCATCATCCCGACCGACGCGACGATCGGCATGTACGCCGCCGCGGTCGTGCTGCTGACGTGGACCGCACTCGTCGTCGCATGGAACGCAGGGCGCGGTCCGCGCCTCACTTCTTGGGGCCGCGGCCCCCGAACATGATGTCGTCCCAGCTCGGCACGCTCGGACGCGAGCTCTTGCGGCTCTGACTCGCGCGCGGCGGCACCGCGGGCGAGGCGCCCTTCGAGGTGTCCTTCGACGACGCGTCCCTCGATGTGGTGTCGTTCTTCGTCGGCGCAGCTTCGCGGGTGTCGGTGCCGGAGGTTTCCTCGTGGGCCGCCGACGCGCTCATCTCGGCATCGTCGGAAGACTCGTTCTCGGCCTGTGCCGCTACCTCGTCGTCGAATTCCGCGGACGAGTCGGTCGCGACGTCATCGAACTCGTGTTCGCCGTCGTGCTCCGCGTCGATGGCATCGTCCTCGTAGACGTCGCCACCGTCGTGGTGGCCGGGCAGTTCGCCGAAGAGCGACTCGTCGTGCTCGTCGTCGTCATCGCGCAGTGCGCCACGCACAGATGCCTGTTCGACGCGGGCGCGCGGGCGGCGCGACTTGCGACGACGGGAGCCGCGCGCGGCCTTGCCGGACGCCTCGTCGACGTCTACATGGTGCGACGTCTCGCTGTTCGTGTCGTCACTCTGCGCGCCGGCGTGCGAGTCGTCGTCGCTCGCGCCGGTCACGCCCCGAGCGTCGGCACCAGAACCCGCGGCACTCGTCGTCACCGCATCGTTCGTGACGGCGTCGCCGTCACGACCCGACGAATCACGTTTGCCCCCAGCGGTATTCACGGGCGCCTCACGCGACTCGTCGCCGGATTCGGTGAGTTCTTCGGGACGCGGGTGAGAGGGCAGCGGCGGGGGAGTCGTGCCCACGTCGATGCGCTCGGTGCGTTCGGTCGGTGCCATCGACGCCGGCAACTGGGTGGCCCGTGACGTCGCCGACGTCGTGCCCGCGCCGCCGCTCGAACGCTGCGACGACGAGCGGCCACGGCCGCGGCTGGCCTGACGTGCGCGCATCGACGCGGTGAGGTCACCGGCGCCGGCGCGCGGGTCGGAGGGTGACAGGCGCGCACCGAGGTGCGGGTCCTGGGCATCGGCGAGGCCACCTTCGGCCTCGACGTCGTAGACGGGCGCGTCACGGTGCGTGCGGGCGCCGCCCTTGCGGGCGGCGGCCTTCTGACGCTGCGGGGAATCCTCGTCGGCCGCGGCGATCTCGTCGCCGCCGAGCCAACGGGCCTCGTCGTCGACGGTGCGCAGCGCGCGGTTGACCGGGTCGAACAGCCACGTCGCTTCGCGCTGACGGCCGCCTGCGGGGAAACGCACGATGACGGTCCAGTGCGTGTCGTCGTTCTTCCAGCTGTCCCACACGACGCGCTCGGCCTCGACGCCGCGTTCGGCGAGACGGCGGTCGGCGCGCTCGCGCAGCGTCGTCGTCTCACCGCGACCGAACAGTTGCACCCTCTGGGCAAGTTCGGAGACGTAGTCGCGCTCGGCGCGGATCGGGCCCTCGTAGCGCTGCACCTTCTCGAGCGACCAGCCGGCGCGCTCGGCGATCTCCTCGAGCGGCACGCCGCCGCGAATGAGGCCCTGCACGTCGCGCGGACGCAGCGGGTTCTCCTGCTTGGCCTGGCGGTCGGCGCTGGCCGGCTCACGACGATCGCGCCGGATCGTCGTGCGCAGCTCGTCGGTGATGGCGAGGGTGAAGCGCCCGCCGTCACCGTCGGCGAGCAGGAGGTTCGCCCCGTCTTCCGCGACCCCCACCAAACGCAATTCCTGCACGACGAACTCCATCCGTAACCAGACCTTGGGCGTTACCCTGCCATGCTCCCACGAACGATTCCGGGAGGCCGCCCCGCCCGCGGTAGCGTGTCGCCTGCCATGGTGCTCACGCAAAGCCACTCGTTGCAGCTCGTCCTCGACCTCGTCGGCGTCTTCGTCTTCGCCCTGTCGGGCGGGCTCGTCGGGGTGCGCAAACGCCTCGACGTACTCGGCGTCATCGTCCTCGCCGGCATGTCAGGCCTCGGCGGCGGGGTGCTGCGCGACCTGCTCATCGGCCAGACGCCGCCCGTCGGCGTCAGCGACTGGCGCCTCATGGGCGTCTGCGTGCTCGCCGGCATCTGTGCGTTCGTCCTGCACCCCGAGGTGAGCCGCATCGCGCGCCTCGTGCGCATCCTCGACGCCGCGGGCCTCGCCCTGTTCTGCGTCGCCGGATCGATCAAGGCGCTGGCGTACGGGATGGGTGCGACGACGTCGATCTTCGTCGGCGTGCTGACGGCTGTCGGCGGCGGGCTCATGCGTGACGTCATCGTCGGCCAGGTCCCCGAGGTGCTGCGCCGCGAGTTGTACGCGGTGCCGGCGCTGCTCGGTTCGTCCCTCGTCGTCGTGGCCCACGAGAGCCACCACTACAGCGTGCCCGTACTGTGGTGCTGCGTCGTCATCGTCTTCGTGCTGCGCATCGTGGCCGTCATCCTCGACCTCAACGCGCCGCAGCCCCTTCGAACAGGAGATCGCCCATGACCGAAGCGAACGCCCTCGAGCCCTACGACGCGGTGCTGCTTGCCTCGTTCGGCGGCCCCGAGAAGGCCGACGAGATCATGCCGTTCCTGCGCCGCGTGACGGCCGGGCGCGGCATCCCCGACGAGCGGCTCGCCGACGTCGCGCACCACTACGAGATCATGGGTGGGCGCAGCCCCATCAACGATCAGAACCGTGCCCTCATCGCGGCGCTGCGCGCCGAGTTCGAGCGTCGCGGCATCACGACGCCGATCGTGTGGGGCAACCGCAACTCCGAACCGTTCCTCGCCGACACGCTGCGCGAGGCGTACGCTGGCGGCGCGCGCCGCGTCGTCACGCTGACGACGAGCGCCTACTCCTCCTACAGTTCGTGCCGTCAGTACCGCGAGGATCTCGCGGCGGCCTCGCACGAGCTGTCCGAGGACGGCAGCGTCCCCGAGGGTGCCTTGAGCATCGACAAGGTGCGTCAGTTCGCGACGCACCCGAGCTTCGCGCGCACCAACACGCGCCTCGTGACGGACGCCCTGCGTGAGTTCGCGGGCGTTGCCGACGAGCAGGTGCAGGTCGTGTTCGTCACCCACTCGATCCCGCTCGCGATGGACGACACTTCCGGCCCCGGTGACGGCGACGGCAACCTGTACTGGCAGCAGCACGACGAGCTGGGCGCGGCGATCCTCTCGGAGGCCAACGCGACGCTGTCACGCGAGCTCGAAGGTGCGCTCGTGTACTGCTCGCGTTCGGGCCCGCCGTCGCAGCCGTGGCTCGAACCGGACATCAACGACCACCTCGAGAACCTCGCCGAGCGCGGTGTGACGCACGTCGTCGTCGCGCCGATCGGGTTCGTCTCCGACCACATGGAGGTCGCGTTCGACCTCGACACCGAGGCCGCCGAGACCGCCGAGCGCCTGGGGCTGACGATGCGTCGCGTGCCTACGGTCGGCGTCGACCCCGAGTTCGTCCACGGCCTCGTCGACCTGCTCGAGGAACGCGCCGCGGAGACACGCGGCGAATCGCCCGAGCACCCCGCGTGGCCCGGTGAGGCGCGGCCCAGCGTCTGCGAACCCGGCTGCTGCCCCAACCTGCGCGCCACGAAGCCCGCGCTGTGCGGCCGGGACTGACGCGGTGAGCGAACAGGCCGGCGAGCGCGGCCTCGGCGCGCTGACGCACCTCGTGCCGGATGACGCGACGGTGCGCGTGTTGCGCGATTTCGCGTTCGATCTCGCGCGCGAGGCGGGCGAGCTCATCGTCGACGAACGCCCCGACGCGCTCGGCGTCGCCGACACGAAGTCGAGCGAGGTCGACGTCGTCACCGTCATGGACCGTCGCAGCGAAGAACTGCTGCGCGCGCGTATCGCCGCGGCGCGCCCCGACGACGCCATCCTCGGTGAGGAGGACGGCGCGAGCGCCGGCACGTCCGGGCTGACGTGGGTCATCGACCCGATCGACGGCACCGTCAACTACCTCTACGGCCACCCGTTCTACGCCGTCTCCGTCGCCGTGTGCGTCGGCGACACCGCCCGCGAGGGCGCATGGCTGCCGGTCGCGGGCGCCGTCGCGGTGCCGGAGCTGGATCGCACGTACGTCGCGGGCCACGGCCAGGGCGCCGAGGTCGTCGACCGGGCGGGACGGCGACGCCCACTCGCCGTCAGCGGGTGCAAGCGGCTCGAGCTTGCCCTCGTCGGCACCGGGTTCGGCTACGAGGCCGACAAACGCCGCGAGCAGGGGCAGATGCTCGCATCGTTGCTGCCGCAGGTGCGTGACGTGCGTCGCGCCGGCGCGGCCGCCATCGACCTGTGCTTCGTCGCTGAGGGCATTCTCGACGCGTACTACGAGTCGGGGATCAACGCCTGGGATCAGGCCGCCGGCCAGGTCATCGCAACCGAGGCGGGCGCTCTCATGAGCGGCATGCCCGGGCTTCCCGCGGGTAAGACCATGGCCGTCGCGTCGACCCCGAAGATTCACGAGGCGCTTCGCGGTTGCCTTTTCCCCGCGGCGCGTTAGTATGCGGGCACAAAATGGCTCAGCCGCGCGTTACAGCGGGGAATCAAGTGATGGGGGCGCTTCGCCCACCATCACGCACGCAGCGAAGAAAGAACACTGATGGCAACTGATTACGATGCCCCCCGCAAGAACGACGACGACGTCAACGAGGATTCGATCGAGGAGCTGAAGTCCCGGCGCACCGACAAGTCGTCCGGCAGCGTCGACGTCGACGAGACCGAGCACGCCGAAGGCTTCGAGCTGCCGGGAGCCGACCTGTCCGGCGAAGAGCTGTCCGTCCGCGTCCTGCCGCGTCAGGCCGACGAGTTCACCTGCAGCAAGTGCTTCCTCGTCCACCACCGCAGCCAGCTCGCCGAGGAAGACGGCGGCCTGCCGGTCTGCAGCGACTGCGCCTGAGGATGAGTGCCGCCGAAGCCCTGCACGTCGAGGTGCTCCAGCTCGACGCCGGTCTCGAGCCGCTCGCCTACGCCTACGACGGTGATGCGGGCGCCGACCTGCGTGCCCGCATCGGCCTGACGCTCGCGCCCGGCCACCGTGCGCTCGTCCCGACGGGCGTCGCGCTCGCACTGCCGCCTGGCTGGGCCGGTTTCGTGCACCCCCGCTCGGGGCTCGCGGCGCGCCACGGCATCACGGTGCTCAACGCACCGGGCGTCGTCGACTCGGGGTATCGCGGCGAGATCCAGGTCAACCTCATCAACACCGACGCGCGCGAGTCCTTCACGATCTCACGCGGCGATCGCATCGCCCAGCTCGTCATCCAGCGCGTCGAGCCCGTGGTGTTCGAGCACGTCGAATCGCTGACGAGCACGCAACGCGGTGAATCCGGCCACGGCTCCAGCGGTGGTTTCGACACGGGGCGCGCGCCCCAGCGAGAGGGAAAGTGAACATGGCCGTTTTCGGACGACGCAAGAAGGGCGCCGACGCGGCGCAGGACGCTGCGACGAGCGAAGAGGTCGAACCGACCACGCCCGCTGACGACGCTTCCACGGACGTTGATGACCTCGACGCCGGCGACCTCGATGCCGAGGCTGTCGACCTCGACGAGCCGAGCGCCGAGGACGACGAGGCTGCGCGCCGACGCCGTTCGAAGCTGCGTCCGCGGGAGGAGGTCGACCTGAGCGACGGCCCCTTCGACTCCGCCTCGGCCCCGACGCGCGATGAGATGGACTTCGGTTCGCTGCGCCTCGTGCCGACCGCGGACATCGAGTTGCGCCTCGACGTCGACGAGACGTCCCAGACCCTCACGGGCATGACGGCCGTCTTCGGCGAGGCCGGCACGTCTGCGGTGCAGCTGCAGGTGTTCGCCGCGCCCAAGACGACGGGCGTCTGGTACGGCATCCGGCGCGAGATCGCCGAGGCGATCGTCGCCGGCGGAGGCACGGCCGAGGAGGTCGACGGACCGCTCGGCACGGAACTGCACGTGCGGATGCCCAGCCAGGGACCCGACGGACGCACGACGTTCTCGCCGGCTCGTTTCGTCGGCGTCGACGGCCCGCGCTGGTTCCTGCGCGCCGTCCTCTCCGGTGACGCAGCCACTGACGACGAGGCCGCAGCCCGCGCGATGGAGTTCGTCCGCACCGTCGTCGTGCACCGTGGTTCCGACCCGCGCGCCCCGCGCGAACTGCTCGAACTGACGTTGCCGCCCGAGCTCATGGCGCAGGCTCAGGCGAGCGCGCAGGAGCACGAACAGCACACCGACGCCTCCACCGTCGGCCCCCTCGAGCGCGGCCCGGAGATCACGGAGACCCGCTGATGCGTCCGTGGCTCGCGCGCCGCGTCGCGCCCACCGGGTTGCGACGCCGCGTCGAGCGCCGGCGAGGCTCGCACCGCCTCGACTCGCCACCGGAACGCGAACCGGCGTCGATGCCGGGCCTCGCGCCGGTGCGCACACCGCGCGTCGTCGAGGGCGTCATCGCCTCCGTCGACGAGCGAGCCGCGGACGGTCACGTGCCCGCCGTCGTCGCCCAGGTCCGCGAGGCGGACGGCGACGAGGTCGCGCTCGTGTGGTTGGGGCGACGCCACATCGGCGGCATCGAGCCCGGTGTCGTCGTGCGGGCGCGCGGTCTCGCCGCGACGCACCGCACCCGGCCTGCCATCTTCAACCCCGCGTACGAACTGGTGCCGAGCCCACGCACCGAGGAGCAGCCGTGAACGCACCGAACACCGTCGAGGCCGTCATCCGCGAGCGGTTGTCGACCGCGATGGGCGGCTGGCGCGGTTCCTGTGAGGCCGCGCTGCCGACCGTCGCCTTCGTCATCGTGTGGACGGCGACGAAGAACCTCAACGCCGCGTTGCTGGCCGCCGGCGCCGTTCTCGTCCTCGCCGCGCTACTGCGTCTCGTGCAGCGTCAGACGCTGAGGTTCGTGCTCATGGCGGCGTTCGCGACGGCCCTCGCGGCGTTCCTCGCGAAGCGCTCCGGGCACGCCTCCGACGTGTTCCTGCCTGGGCTCATCCAGGGCGGCGTCATGCTCGCGATCAGCGTGCTGTCGATCGCCGTGCGCTGGCCGCTCGTGGGCTTCATCGTCGCGGGCGGCGACCCGAACCTCAAGGACGACCCGACGGCATGGCAGCGCAGCCACTCGATGGTGCGCGTCTGCACGCGCCTGACGTGGGTGTTCGCCGCGCTGTTCGCCATCCGTCTCGCCGTCATGGTGCCGCTGTACCTCGCCGACGACGTCACCGCGCTCGGCGTCTGCAAGATCGTGCTCGGTTGGCCGCTGTACCTCGCGGCGCTCGGGCTCATGGTGTTGTTGCTCGTCAAGGGTGAGACGCCGCTCGAGTCGCACGACCCGCTGCTGCACGACGACCCCGAGGGCCACGAGCGCCTTGAACACGCCGAGCACGTCGAAGACATCGCCCGTGAGGAGAACCTCGGGCGCGGGAGGAACATCCGGCCCGCCGAGGTCGACGAGGGTCGCTGACGAACGTCGCTGCCGCGAGCCCGGAGCGGCCTCAGGCCTGCGGGCCGGAGTGCACCGTCGAGATCTCCTCGGGGCGCCGGCCCGTCAGCGTCGCCGCGAGCTCGCGCTCGGCCGACGGGGTCGCGAGGAACAGCAGTTCGTCGAGGGCATGCAGGGTGTCGTGGGGGCTCGGTGCGATGGGCAGCTGGTCGCGGATGATGCCGACGAGCACGCAGTCGGCGGGCAGGTGCACCTCGTCGACGCGGCTGCCGACGAACGGCGCGTGAGCGGGCAGCGTCAGCTCGACCATCGTCGCTTTGCCCTGCTGGAACTCGAACAGGCGCACGAGGTCACCGACGCTGACGGCCTCCTCGACGAGCGCCGTCATGAGCCGCGGCGTCGAGACGGCGACGTCGACGCCCCAGCCGTCGTCGAACATCCACTCGTTCTTCGGGTTGTTGACGCGTGCGACGGTGCGCGGCACGCCGAACTCGGTCTTGGCGAGCAGAGAGACGACGAGATTGACCTTGTCGTCACCGGTCGCGCAGACCACGACGTCGGCTGCCTCGAGCTGGGCCTCGTGCAGCGTCGTGACCTCGCACGCGTCGGCGAGCAGCCAGGTGGCCTCCGGAATCGACTGCACGCGGGACTCGCGAGCGTACTTGTCGATGAGTAGCACCTGGTGGTCGTTGAGCAGTAGTTCGCGGGCGATGGAACGTCCGACGCTGCCTGCTCCGACGAGGACGACGCGCATGCTGGGCCTTTCGGTTCGGATCGGACGGGCGGCGGGTCGACTCAGGGCCGGCGGGTCGTCGGGTTGGACGCTTCTGCATGTCCGGAGGACGCGGTTCCTGACGACGCAGGGCGCACACCCGTGATGCTCGACGGCGGTGCCGCGAGCACGGCCTCGACACGCTCGACGTCGCGGGTGGCGAGGACGAGATGCACGGTGTCGCCGTCCTGATGCACGAGATCCTCGCGCGGAAGCAGCGCCGTGCCGGTGCGCGCGACGTACGCGACGCGCGTGCCCGTCGCGGCTTCGAGGTCGCGGTAGCGGGTGCCGATCCACGCGGCGTCCACGGGCATGTCGACGATGCTGACGCTGCCCGTACGGTCCTGGTGGACCGTGACGGCCTGCTGCGGTACGAGCCGCCGCATCACCTGGTCGGCGGCCCAGCGCACCGTCGCGACGGTCGGGATGCCGAGGCGCTCGTAGATCTCGGCGCGGCCCGGGTCGTAGATACGGGCGACGACGTGGTCGACGCCGTACGTCTCGCGCGCGACGCGTGCGGCGAGGATGTTCGAGTTGTCGCCGCTGGACACGGCGGCGAACGCATACGCCTGCTCGATGCCCGCGGCGACGAGGGTGTCGCGGTCGAAACCGATGCCGACGACACGCCTGCCCTCGAACGAGCTCGGCAGGCGACGGAACGCCGCCTCGTCGCGGTCGACGACGGCGACGGAGTGGCCGGCGTCCTGGAGGTTGCGCGCGAGGTAGGAGCCGACGCGACCGCAACCCATGATGACGTAGTGCACGCTTCGACCTTATCGAAGCCGTGTCCATCCGAGCCAAGCCCACCTTCGTTGCGTTTCGCGGCGACGACAGGAACCCTGGGGCGTATGGCAACCTCTCGCACCGCACCCGGGCGCCGCAGCGCGCAGAACCGTCGACGCACTCGCAAGGGCACTGCGATGGAGGGGCAGCGCCTCGAGCTCGACGTCGAGAACGTCGCGCACGGTGGTCACTGCGTCGCGCGTCACGACGGGCGCGTCGTGTTCGTGCGGCACGCGCTGCCGGGGGAGCGCGTCGTCGCGCGCATCACGGACGGCACGAGCGAGTCCAAGTTCCTGCGCGCCGACGCCATCGAGATCCTCAGCGCCTCACCGGATCGGGTGACGCCGCCGTGCCCGTTCTCCGGGCCGGGCCTGTGTGGGGGCTGCGACTGGCAGCACGCGAGTCTCGACGCGCAGCGCCGCCTCAAGGCCGACGTCGTGCGCGAACAGCTCACCCGCATCGCGAAGCTCGATGTTGACGCACGCTTCCCCGACTTCACCGTCGAGGCCCTGCCCGGTGACGGCCCGATAGCCGAAGGTCTGCGCTGGCGCACCCGCCTGGAACTCGCCGTCGACGGTGGCGTGGCCGGACTGCGTGAGCACCGCTCGCACCGCCTCGTCGAGATCGACGACTGCCTCATCGCCGATGCCGGGTTCACACCCGCCCTGCACGAACGCTTCGACGCCGGCGTCACCGGGTTCGACCTGGTGCGCCCGAGTGTCGGCGACGACATCATCGGCATCGAACTGCCTCAGCCGAGGGGTGAGATCACGCCGACCGTCCGCGAGGTCGTCGAATCGGCGCACGGCAGTGCGGAGTTCGACGTCAGTGCCCGCGGTTTCTGGCAGGTCCACCCGGGCGCCGCGGCGACGTTCCTCGACGCCGTCATCGACGAGACCGACCCGCAGCCGGGGGAGAGCGCCCTCGATCTGTACTGCGGTGTCGGCCTGTTCACGCGGGCGCTCGCCGACCTCGTCGGGCCTGACGGGCGCGTCGTCGGTGTCGAAGCCGACGCGGACGCAGTCGACCACGCGCGCACCAACATGGGCGGTGCGCGCCACGTCGACCTCCTCACCTCACCCGTGGAGAAGGCGCGCCTGCCGCTGGAGCGCGCCGACGTCGTCGTCCTCGACCCACCGCGCGCCGGTGCCGGACGCGATGTCGTCGCGACGATCGTCGGCCTCGCACCGCGCGTCGTCACGTACGTGGCGTGCGACCCGGCGGCACTCGCGCGCGACCTCGGCTACTTCGTGTCGCACGGGTACGAGCTGACGAACCTGCGCGGCTTCGACGCGTTCCCGATGACGCAGCACATCGAGTGCATCGCGACGCTGCGTCCGCGGGGTTGATCGTCAGCCGTTCTTCGGCGCGACGGCAGTGAGCAGGAACAGGCGCGACCAAGTGTGCGCACGGGCAGACAGGCGCGTCGGATCGGCCTACGATCGATCGTGAGAGCGGCGTCACGACGGGGCTGTCGAAGTTAGGCATGCCTTTGCTGAGGCCCGTTCCCGGCGTGTGATTTGATTATCTTGACGTCAAGATAAATGACGCGGGACGCGTGCCCGAGGGGTGCGTGCCCAGGCAACAGACGAAGGAGTCGGCGTGAGTCAGAGCACGGACAGCTTCGGAGCAAAGGGCAGCCTTGAGGTTGGCTCGAACAGCTACGAGATCTACCGCATCAACACGGTCGAGGGCAGCAAGAACCTCCCGTACAGCCTCAAGGTTCTCCTCGAGAACCTGCTGCGCACCGAGGACGGCGCGAACGTCACGAAGGAGCAGATCGCTGCTCTGGGCAACTGGGACGAGAACGCCGACCCCGACACCGAGATCCAGTTCACGCCGGCGCGCGTGATCATGCAGGACTTCACCGGTGTTCCCTGTGTCGTCGACCTCGCCACGATGCGTGAGGCCGTCGGCGACCTCGGCGGCGACCCGGCGAAGATCAACCCCCTCGCCCCGGCCGAGATGGTCATCGACCACTCCGTCATCATCGAGGACTTCGGCAACCCGCAGGCGTTCGAGAAGAACATCGAGATCGAGTACCAGCGCAACGAGGAGCGATACCAGTTCCTGCGCTGGGGCCAGACGGCGTTCAACGAGTTCGCGGTCGTCCCGCCGGACACGGGCATCGTCCACCAGGTCAACATCGAGCGCCTCGCCCGCACCGTCATGGTGCGCGAGGGCAAGGCCTACCCCGACAGCTGCGTCGGCACCGACTCGCACACGACGATGGTCAACGGCCTCGGCGTGCTCGGCTGGGGCGTTGGCGGCATCGAGGCCGAGGCGGCCATGCTCGGCCAGCCCGTCTCCATGCTCATCCCGCGCGTCGTCGGCTTCAAGCTGACGGGCTCGACGAAGCCGGGCGTCACAGCCACGGACGTCGTCCTCACGATCACCGAGATGCTGCGCAAGCACGGCGTCGTCGGCAAGTTCGTCGAGTTCTACGGCGACGGTGTCGCCGAGGTTCCGCTCGCCAACCGCGCGACGATCGGCAACATGAGCCCCGAGTTCGGTTCGACGTGTGCGATCTTCCCCATCGACGACGTCACGCTCGACTACCTGCGCCTGACGGGCCGTGACGACGAGCAGGTGGCTCTCGTCGAGGCCTACGCCAAGGAGCAGGGCCTGTGGCACGACCCGAGCAACGAGCCCCGCTTCTCCGAGTACCTCGAGCTCGACCTCGGCGACGTCGTCCCGTCGATCGCCGGCCCGAAGCGCCCGCAGGACCGCATCATCCTGTCCGAGTCGAAGAAGACGTTCCGCGAGCAGCTGCCGAGCTACACCTCGGGTGTCGAGGGCAACGGCGTCGAGGGCACGACGTTCCCGGCCTCCGACCCGATGCAGCCGGGCAGCGACGAGCAGGCCGACAACTCCACGCCCGTCACGCCCGTCGAGGCCGCGGTGCCGTCGGCCGAGGGCCGTATCTCGAAGCCGGTCGAGGTGAAGATGAACGACGGTCGCTCGTTCACGCTCGACCACGGTCACGTGGCGATCGCCTCGATCACGTCGTGCACGAACACGTCGAACCCGTCGGTCATGATGGCCGCCGGTCTGCTCGCGAAGAAGGCCGCCGACAAGGGCCTGACGCGCAAGCCGTGGGTCAAGACGTCGATGGCGCCCGGTTCGAAGGTCGTCACCGCGTACTACGACGCCGCCGGTCTGTGGGAGAGCCTCGAGAAGGTCGGCTTCTACCTCGTCGGTTACGGCTGCGCGACCTGCATCGGTAACTCGGGTCCGCTCGAGCAGGAGATCTCGGACGCGATCAACGCGAACGACATCACCGCGACGGCCGTCCTGTCGGGTAACCGCAACTTCGAGGGCCGCATCAGCCCCGACGTCAAGATGAACTACCTCGCCTCCCCGCCGCTCGTCATCGCCTACGCGCTGGCCGGCACGATGGACTTCGACTTCGAGAACGACGCCATCGGCAAGGACGACGACGGCAACGATGTGTTCCTCAAGGACATCTGGCCGTCCGCCGAGGAGGTCGACGCCGCGATCAAGGGCGCGATCAAGAAGGACCTGTTCACGAAGGAGTACGCCGACGTCTTCGCCGGTGACGAGCGCTGGCAGAGCCTGCAGACGCCCGAGGGCAAGACCTTCGCGTGGGACGAGAAGTCGACGTACGTGCGCAAGCCGAACTACTTCGACGGCATGAAGATGGAGACGACGCCGGTCACCGACATCAAGGGCGCTCGCGTGCTCGCGAAGCTCGGCGACTCCGTCACGACCGACCACATCAGCCCGGCCGGCAACATCAAGGCCGACAGCCCGGCGGGCAAGTACCTCGCCGAGCGTGGCGTCGAGCGCAAGGACTTCAACTCCTACGGCTCGCGTCGCGGCAACCACGAGGTCATGGTGCGCGGTACGTTCGCGAACATCCGTCTGAAGAACCAGCTCCTCGACGGCGTCGAGGGCGGCTTCACGCGCAACTTCCTCAACGGTGGTGAGCAGACGACGATCTTCGAAGCGTCCGAGGCCTACCAGGAGGCCGGCGTTCCGCTCGTCGTCCTCGGTGGCAAGGAGTACGGCTCGGGTAGCTCGCGCGACTGGGCTGCCAAGGGCACGCGTCTGCTCGGCGTCAAGGCCGTCATCGCCGAGTCGTTCGAGCGCATCCACCGCTCGAACCTCATCGGCATGGGCGTGCTGCCGCTGCAGTTCCCGGCCGGCAAGACCGCGGACGACCTGGGCCTCGACGGCACCGAGACGTTCGAGATCACCGGCATCGAGGCGCTCAACGAGGGCACGACGCCGAAGACGGTCAAGGTCGTCGCGTCGAAGGACGGCGGCGAGCCGATCGAGTTCGACGCGGTCGTTCGCATCGACACCCCCGGTGAGGCCGACTACTACCGCAATGACGGCATCCTGCAGTACGTGCTACGCAACCTGGTGAAGAACGCCGCCTGAGCGATC
Organism: Dermacoccus sp. CCH2-D9; assembly: GCF_001556795.1. Lineage (NCBI taxonomy): Bacteria > Bacillati > Actinomycetota > Actinomycetes > Micrococcales > Dermacoccaceae > Dermacoccus > Dermacoccus sp. CCH2-D9. Next base: position 21,348 of record NZ_LSJT01000004.1, on the reverse strand, counting down.
TGACCCACCTGCACGAGCGACGCGGCCCGGTTCCCCTTCGGGGAGCCGGGCCGCGTCGTCGTGTCGAGCAACTTCCTGCTTCTGGCGCGGTAACGTCGTCGTCCATGCTAAATTGCTAGCAAGATAACAAGGAGGGGTGATGGTCGAGAATCGTCCGAAAAAGGCACAGTTCAACGTCTACCTACCTGCGGACCTAGTTCGCGAGATCAAGCACCGCAGCATCGACGAGGGGCTGAGCCTGTCCGCCTTCGTCGAGCACGTCATGAGCGACTACCTCGAGGAGAAGCGATGAAAGAGCAGGGCACGCAGCGCGTGGCGGTGAGGCAGATCGTGTTCACCGGCGATGCCGAGCGATGGAGTGACCTGGCGCGGGCCTTGGGAGGCGACCCGGTCGTGACCTCGCCCGAGTACGCCGAGTTCGAGATGTCGGGCGGTGGGTTGCTGGGCGTGCATGCCGCCTCCGACGAGGCGCCGACCGGCTCCTGCGCGTTGCAGGTCGTCGTCGCCGATCTCGATGCCGCGCGCGGCGCCCTGGCCGCGGTGGGGGTTGGCGGAACGATGGTGACGGAGGACTTCGGCCGCGTGCTCGACGTGCACCGCGGCCCTGCGGGGCCGGACGTCGCCGTCGTCGAAGGACGGGTGCCGACGGGGCCGCGACGACCGGGTGCGCTCATGGTGACGCCGCTGTCGTTGGTCGGCGAGATTGACACGACCGTCACGGCGTTCGAGGCGTTGGGTCTCCACCCGGTCCTGCGCAGTGACGCGGGCACCTTCGTCGAGATGGTCGCGGCGGGCGGCGGCGAGGTGCTCGTCCACGAGGGGGAGGGCGGTGCCGCACTGTCGTTCCAGATCGACGCGCTCGACGATCTCGAGCGCCTGTGTCGCGAGGCCGGGGTGGAAGTCGAGATCGTCGACGAGACCTATGGGCGCACCGCGCTCATCAGCGCCCCCGACGGGCCTCGCGTCTGGGTGAACGAACGCCAGCGCGACTTCTACGGCTACGAACGACTCGCCGACGCTGCGTCCGTCTGAGGCCGCGGGCCCCTCGGCGGCGCGGGAGGTTGAGGTGATTCGCGCTCCATGGAGCGCGAATCACCTCAACCTTCGGGCGGGTTTCGTGCGGACACAGGTGCCGGAGTGCTCGGCGCCAGGGTCAGCCGCCGAAGTGGCGGCGCGGGTTGTCGACGAGCATTGTCGTGATCTGAGCATCCTCGACGCCGCGCTCACGCAGGGCCGGCAGGACGTCCTCGCTGATGTGGCGGTAGTTCCAGTTCGGCGCGGCCGCCTTGCGTGCCTCGGCGGGAAACCAGTCGATGGAACACGACGCGTCATGCGCGAGGACGACGCGCTCGGTGTACCCACGTCGGCACAATTCCGCGACGGTGTCGACGCGTTCTTCGAAGGGCAGCAGCACGTCGAGGCCGAAGCGGTCCATGCCGAGGTAGCTGCCTGCGTCGGCGAGGCGGCACAGGTAGTCGAGGTCCGTCGAGTCGCCGCTGTGACCGATGATGACCCGGCTCAGGTCGGCGCCTTCCTCCGCCAGCACGCGTTGCGCGACGAGCCCCGATTCGCTCGCGGCGTGCGTGTGCACCGTGATCGGCGCGCCGCTCTGCGCGCTCGTCGCGCCGACGGCACGCATGACGCGTTCGACGCCGGGCGTCAGGCCCTGCTCCTCGATGGCGCACTTGAGGAATGCGGCACGCACTCCGGTGTCCGCGATGCCGTCGTTGAGGTCCTTCAGGAAGAGCTGCACCATCGGCTCGGGCTGGTCGAACAGCAGCCCCGGCCCGCTGTGGTGGAACTGGAACGGCACCTCGTTGTAGGTGTAGACGCCCGTCGCGACGATGATGTTCAGCTTCACCTGCTGCGCGATGCGCTGCACCCGGGGGATGTAGCGCCCGAGCCCCAGCACGGTGGGATCCATGATCGTGTCGATGCCGAGCCCCTCGAGCTGCGTCAGCTGCTCGACGGCATCGGCGATCTGGGCCTGATCGTCCCACTCGGCGTAGTTGAGGCGGTATTCCTCGTTCATCACGAAGATGTGCTCGTGGACGAGAGTCGCACCCATCTGCTCGACGTCGATGGGGCCGGTGACGGTCTGGACCTGCGTCATGGTGTTGCTCCTTCGTCGGTGGTCCATTCGATGGCGCGCTTGAGGATCTTTCCGGTGGCGCCCTTGGGCAGTGCGTCGTCGAAGCGGATGAGGTGGGGCACCTTGTACGCGGACAGCTGCTCCTTGAGCCACGCGCGCAGCTCGTCGGCGCTCAGTTCGCGCCCCGGCGCCAGGACGACGACGGCTGCGACCTCCTCGCCGTAACGCTCGTCCGGCACGCCGATGACGGCTGCCTCGACGACGTCGGGGTGGCTGTAGAGCACCTCCTCGACCTCGCGGGGGTAGACGTTGTACCCACCGCGGATGATGAGGTCCTTCGCCCGGTCGACGATCGCCAGGTAGCCGTCCCCATCGAGACGGCCCAGGTCGCCGGTGCGCAGCCAACCGTCGCTCAGGTCTGCGGCGGTGGCCGCCTCGTTGTTCCAGTACCCCTTCATGACCGTCGGGCCCTTGACGAGCACCTGTCCGACCTCACCGACGGGCGCGCGGCCCCCGTCGAGGCTCTCGATGACGATCTCGGTGTCGGGCAGCGCGACGCCGACGGTGCCGGCGCGCTGCTCGATGCCGTCGCGGTGGTAGCTCGCGGCGCCCGTCGTCTCCGTCAGGCCGTACCCCTCGAGGATGGTGCAGGCGAAGCGACGCTCGAAGGCGGTGATGACCTCGACAGGCAGGCTCGCACCGCCGGAGGCCGCGAGGCGCAGGTCGGGGCAGTCCTTCGGCCCGAAGTCACCCTCGACGTGGACGAGGTAGTTCCACATCGTCGGCACACCCGCGACGACGTTGATCTCGTGGTCGCGGATCATCGCCAGCATCGCGCGTGGTTCGAAGGGGGAGAGCACCGAGAACGACCCGCCGGCCAGCATGGCCGTGTTCATGCACACGCACTGACCGAAGACGTGGAACAGGGGGAGCGCGGTGCCGAACTTCTCCGTCGGCGCGAAGTTCAGCTGCGTGATGAACGCGCTCGCCACGGCGAAGAGGTTCGCCACCGTCAGCTGGACCCCCTTGGGGCGGCCGGTCGTGCCGGAGGTGTACAGCAGGATGGCGGTGTCGTCGTCAGCGCGCTCGACGGGTTCGTCGAGCGGGGCCCGCGTGGCGGCGTCGGCGCCGGCATCGAGGATGACGAGGTCCATCGTCAGCTTGCTCGCGACGCGTTCGCCAGCCGCGGCGCTCGCGTGCCACGCGACGATGTGCCGAGCGCCCGAGTCCGTCGCCACGTATTCGATCTCTGCGGGAGTGGACATCGTGTTGAGAGTCACCGCAATCGCCCCGACGGCCTGCGCGGCGTAGTAGGCGACGGCGAACTCCGGAACGGAGGGGGCGATGAGCAGGACTCGGTCGCCCTGGCTGATGCCGTGGTCACGTAGATGCCCCGCGAACGCGGCCACCTTGTCCCTCAGCGTGGCGTAGTTCCAGGTCGTGCTCGGGCTGCGAAGCGCGGGGCGCTCGGGTGCGCTCGTTGCGTGCGTCCAGATTGGGTCGGCCATGTTCGGCATGCGTCACCTCTTGTCATCGTGATGTGAATCACAGTAGAGGTGAAAGGCGACTCTTGGGCGTTATTCGGCAGTTTTAGTGAGTCGGCAGGCGCGCGACGTGACGTCGGCCGCCCCGATGTTGCCCGGGAAACGGGGCGCCGATGTCGCGAAACCCGGGCAACATCGGCGCCGCCGATGGATCAGAGGATGCGGCTCGTCAGCGTCACTCCGGGGCTGACGGCCTCGAGCGCCTCGCACAGCGCGTCGCGCACCTCGGTGGCGCGCTGCTCGCCGTCACCCGGTTCGACGTCGAGGATGTCGCAGATGAAGATCGCGTTAGTCGTCTCGTCCGTCAGGCGGGTGCGATAGCACTGACGCCAGTTCCAGCGGCGGCAGGTGACGCCGGCGTCGTCACGCCAGACGACTTCGCCGGCGTCGGGGTGCTCGATCGTCTCGGCGCCCGACGACATCGTCGAGAACTCCTCGTCGCCGGTGGCGCGCGTGAGGCGCAGCGCACCGTCGTAGGCGTCGAGATCCTCACCGCCGAGGGGCGTCTGGTGACGCACGGACACCGCGTTGTAGGCATCCGTCAGCGCGTTGACGCGGGGGAGGGCGTCGGCTCGGCGCAGCAGCGCCTCCGCCGAGTTGCGTGTGCGCTGCGGTTTCGCGCCGAACGCGCGGTACGCATCGCGCCAGGCCGCGATGTGCGGCAGTTCCTCGGGAGGCGTGTGCCCGAGCACGCCGCGTACGTGCTCCTCGGCGGCGAACAGCAGCGTCTCGCTCTCCTCGTTCGACTCACCGCCGTGCAGGCCCTGCGCGACGACGAGAACGGCACGGTAATCGGGGCGCAGTTCGCGCACGGAGTCATCGATGGAAGCGGCTTCGAGCCAGGCGTCGAAAGAAGTCATGGGCCCATTCTCGCGCGGACGGCACGACGCGTGGGTGCCCCCGGGTGGGGGTGTGTCTCGAGGCGGTGGCCGCACCGGTGCTGCCGCAGCGCGCCGCTGTTTCACGAGCGTGACGCACGATCCCGCGAGCCGCGGTGATGTGTGTCACACTCAAGAGCTGATGGCGGGGCGGGCAGCGCGCCGACGAGTGACGGGGGAATTCTGCGATGGAGACACTGACGCGACGTGGCGCACTTCGACACGCCGGCCTCGCTGCGGCGACGACGGCCCTCGTGATCGAAGGGGCGCCGCAGGCTTTCGCAGCGGTTCCTGCGTCGAGGCAGGTGGTCCGTGCGGGGGCAACGTCGGTCCTCGTGCGACGGGCGACCGCGACGCTTTCCTACCGCGTCAATGTGCGCGATCAGCCCACGCTGGAACCGCGCGCCCGGATCGTCGGGACGCTGGTGAACACCACGACGCTGACAGGCTCCTACGACGCGAGCAGCCTGTGGTTCCGCATCGCCGAGGGTGCGTTCAAGGGGCGGTGGGTGACGTCCGCAGTCCTCGTCGCGACGACGGCGCGCGCGGTGAACGGCCGTCTGCCGATGTCGGCCGTCACGCGACTGCCGAGCTGGAGCGTCAACGTCAGCAACCTGCCGCACGAGCCGCGGTATCTCTCGCGCGCGGCGGCCGTCGGATATCTCGGACTGGCCGCGGCTTTCAAGGCTCGTTTCGGTGTGGCGCTGACGATCACCGAGGCCTACGCACCCTGAGCCGCCAGCAGCTGCTGTACCGCACTCTCGGCTACCCCCGCGCGGCCGTCCCCGGCACCTCGAACCACGGGTTGGGCAGCGCGATCGACTTCGGCATCGCCCGCACGAACGCGATCAACTCGCCTCTGTACTTCGGGCGTTCTCACGACGTGTGGCTGACGGCCAACTCCAAGCGCTGGGGATTCGACCGCCCCGACTACATGGATCGGCGCGGGTCCAACCCCGAGTGGTGGCACTACAACTTCGTCGGGTGACGGAGGTTGCAACCGCTGGGTGAACCGCGCCGGCCATCAGTTGCTCGACGATTACGCGTCTGCTCGAAGAATGTGCCGCACATTCGTCGTGCAGGTGCGTGATGGTCGAGCGGCTCTCGGGGCGGGTGGCGGTTGCCGTCAGTCGACACGCGTCGGCCGCCAGCACCCGTGGGGTACCGGCGGCCGAGATGATGCGTGTGAGGCTGGCCGTAATCAGCCGTGCGGCGTGAGCGTCATGTTGATCGTGTTGCCGGGGCCGGCCACCTGGCTGTTGACGAGGCTCGTCGACAGGCCGCAGTTGGCGAAGTTGGGGATGGTGAACGTGCCCGAGAGGTTGATCGGGTCGAACAAGCCACCCTGCTTGCCCGTCACGGTCAGCGTGATGGGGCTGCTCGTGCGGCAGTTCTTGCCGACGAGGTTGATGAGGCCCTTACCCGTGGCCGAGACATCCTTGATGTGGAGGTTGACCTTCTGGGTCTGCACGATCTTGTGCGTGTTCGGGTCGATCGTTCCGACGGCCTTGCCGACGGGTTCCTGCGAGATCGTCGCGATGGCGATCTGCAGCTTGCCGAGCTTCACCGGCATCTTGAAGTCCTTGAGCATGATGTCGGAGCTCAGGTCGCCCTTCTCGACGTGGAGGGTGGAGAAGGTGAAGCCGGTCGTCGTCGAGGACTGCCCGGACTTCTTGATCGTCGTCGTCGCCGACGTGTCGTAGCCGAGGTTCCAGATGGTGTCCTTCGTGTCGCTCGTCGCGGCCTGCGCGCCGGGCGCAGCCATCGTGACGGTGCCGGCCACGGCGGTGGCGACGAGGGCGATCTTGGCGGTACGGCGTGTGGTGAACATGCTCATCCTTCGATAGTCGATGTGAACCGAGTCACGACGTTAGCAAGATCATCACGGCGTCGCCACCGGTTCGAGCTGATTTCACCCACTCAACTTACTTTTTCGTAACCACGAAGGTTACTTCCGCGTATCCACGCGGGGGCAAGGGTGACGAGGAGTCCCGCGACGCACAGCACGAGCGGGACGGCGGCCGAACGGCCGAGCCACTGCGTCACGGTGGGCAGCCAGAACGGGTACAGGCCGGGCAGCACGATCGACGCCGAATAGACGCTGCCGTAACCGCGCGAACGTCGCGACTCGGGGAAGTGTTCGGCGAGGTAGGCGCCGACCGGACCGTAGGCGGAGACGGTGACGATCTGGACGGCCGCGGCGGCGATCGTCGTGGCGACGACGCTGCCCGATGACGCGGCATGCATTGCCACGAGATAGGCGGCGGGGGCGGAGATGCAGGCCAGTGCTCCGAACGCCATGAAGAAGCGTGAACGGCCCACACGCGTCGAGACGACACCCGCCGCGGCCATCGTCGGCGCACTGACGGCCGTCGCGACGAGCATGACGAGCCCGACGTCACGGGGGGAGAAGTGCGGGCGCAGCGAACTCGTCAGCGCCGAGACCCCCATCATCGTGAACAACCACAACCCCGTCATGAGGGTGAACAATGCGGCCACGACACGGCCCGTCACGCGCTCTTCCTCGTCGTCGGTCGCGTCGTGCGCGGCGGGATCGCGCTTGTCGGATTCGTGGGGAGAGTGGCTGTGACCTGCCGGCCCGGCGTGCGCCGACCTCGCGGTGAGGGCCAGGATCAACGGCAGGAGTGCGCCGACGACGAACAGCAGGCGCCACCCCCACGTGGTGTACGCGCCGCCGAGTGAGGCCGTCAGCATCATCGTGGCGGCGGCGATGGTGGCGTTCGCGAGGGGTGACATCGCCATGACGAGGCCGCTCAGGTGGCCGCGTCGTTGCGGCTCTGTGAGCGCGAGGGCGCGGGGGATGGCCGCGGAGTACTGCCCGCCGAGGAAGAATCCGGCGGCGAAGCGCAACGCCAGGAGAGCGGCCACGGCCCACGTCGAGGTGTGCAGCGGGAGCGTCACCATGAGGCCGGTGCACACGCTCAGGCCGAGCAATGCGCCGCGTGACACGCGGGCTCGTCCGCGACGATCGGCCAGGGTGCCGAGGATGAACGCGCCGAGGGGGCGGCCCAGGAGTGTCGCGGCGAAGACGAGGCCGTCGGGAATCGTCGAACTCGTCGACAGCACCCCACCGAGCGCAATGACGGGCAGGAAGATGTCGAACTGGTCGACGAAATTTCCGACGAGGGCGCTGCGGCGGGCCTCGCGCCGTTCTGGGGTGGCGGCGGCCGGCGTCAGGCGCGGCGCATCGTCGTGGGCAGGGGAAGGGGCAGGCGTCAGGGTAGCCAGGATCGAACACTCCCTACGGCGGCATGAACCGCATCAGGTTGGACGGTCGGCATGGCGATGCCCTCTCAGCCCGCGCCTCGGGCTCCCGTGTGACGGGCTCAGCATGCCACAGAGCACCCGGCTTCGGGGGCGTGTCTCGCGCCGGTCTGCGGGTCTCGTGGGGCGGTCATAGAATAGAACACGTGTTCGAACAATGGGGTACGCTGGGGTCATGTCGGACGAGGTGAACACCGGCCCTCCGGGCTGGCCGAGAGGTGTGCCGCCGCCGGGTGCACCGGGGTGGCAGGAGGCGGCGACGCAGTGGCTGCTCGATCAGTGCCCCTCGGATTTTCGGGCCTACGACGCATGGCGCCGTCACCCGGTGGCGCTCGCTTGGGTGGCGACGTGGCATGTCGACGCTCAACTCGGCGCGATGCGCGAGTCATATCGCCGCATCCGCGTCGACCTCGCTGACGAGCTGCCACCGCGCGCGGTGCCGCAGGTGATGGAGCACCTGTCCGCGGAGGGGCTGCGGTTGCGTGCCACGGCGCGCGCCGTCCGTCTCGTGCACGAGGCGATGCGCGGCAAGACGTTCGTCCCTCGGCTGTGATGCGCCGGCGTTCGGGGCGGGTGCGTGGGCGGGCCGAGTCCCGGCTTCTGATCTCCGACGGCGCTACCGGCTCCGACGGGGGCGCGACGGGAGGGTGCCCCCGCCCGCATGGCGGCTGCGCGGTCGACGACCTAGACTCAGGAGACTGCACTTTCGAAAGGCTGAGTGAGACGTGACGCTGCTGGAAACCATCTCGGGTCCGGACGATCTCAAGCGAATCCCCGCCGAGGAGCTCGACGCGCTCGCCGCCGAGATCCGTCAGTTCCTCGTCGAATCCGTCTCCAAGACGGGTGGGCATCTGGGCCCCAACCTGGGTGTCGTCGAATTGAGCATCGCGATGCACCGTGTCTTCGACTCGCCGAAGGACACGTTCGTCTTCGACACCGGCCACCAGAGCTACGTCCACAAACTGCTCACCGGCCGCCATGACTTCAGCAAGCTCAAGAAATCCGGCGGCCTGTCGGGTTACCCGAGCCGCGAGGAGTCCGAGCACGACGTCGTCGAGAACTCGCACGCCTCGACGTCGCTGAGCTGGGCCGAGGGCATCGCCAAGGCGCGCCGCCTCAAGGGTGAGAGCGACCGTCACACCGTCGCCGTCATCGGTGACGGCGCCCTGACCGGCGGCATGGCGTGGGAGGCACTCAACAACATCTCCGCCGACGCCGACCTGCCGCTCGTCATCGTCCTCAACGACAACGAGCGCTCCTATGCCCCGACGATCGGCGGGATGGCGCACCACCTCGCGACGATGCGCACGATGCACACCTACGACCAGGTGCTCGACTGGGGCAAGAACCGCCTGCAGGCGACGCCGAAGGTCGGGACGAAGATGTACGAGGCGCTGCACGGCGTGAAGCGTGGTCTCAAGGACATCGTCTACCCCGACACGGGCGTCTTCGAGAGCCTCGGCATCAAGTACCTCGGCCCGATCGACGGGCATGACGAGGCGGCTGTCGAGGCCGCGCTGCGCCGCGCTCGCGACTACGGCCGGCCGACCCTCGTGCACGTCATCACGCAGAAGGGCCGCGGCTACGAGCCCGCGTTCTCCGACGAGGCCGACCAGTGGCACGGCATCGGCAAGTTCAACCCCGAGACGGGCCTGCCGTTCGAGGTGAGTGGCCGCATCTGGACCGACGAGTTCAGCGACGAGATGGTCGCCCTCGGCGCCGAGCGCGACGACATCGTCGCCATCACGGCTGCCATGCTCATCCCCGTCGGGCTCGACGGGTTCGCGAAGAAGTACCCCGAGCGCGTGTTCGACGTCGGCATCGCCGAGCAGCACGCCGTCACGATGGCGTCCGGGTTGTCGTACGGCGGCCTGCACCCCGTCGTCGCCGTCTACGCGACGTTCCTCAACCGCGCGTTCGACCAGCTGCTCATGGACACCGCACTGCACCGTCAGGGCGTGACGTTCGTGCTCGACCGTGCCGGCGTCACCGGCTCCGACGGCGCCTCGCACAACGGCATGTGGGACATGTCGATCTGCTCGATCGTGCCCGGCCTGCACCTCGCCGCCCCGCGCGACGGCGCACAGGTGCGCGAACTGCTGCGCGAGGCCGTCGACATCGACGACGCGCCGAGCGTCATCCGCTTCCCCAAGGGCGACGTCGCCGACCCGCTCGTCGCCGAGCGACGTCTCGGTCGCCTCGACGTCATGCGTGAACCCGACGGCGGCGACGGCGTGGACGTGCTGGTCGTCGGTGTCGGGTCGATGGTCTCGACGGCACTCGGCGTCGCCGATCTGCTCACCGATCAGGGCCGTCGCGTCCAGGTCGTCGACCCGCGCTGGACCTACCCGGTGGCCGACGAACTCGTCGACCTCGCCCGCGCCGCGGGCCGGGTCGTCGTCATCGAGGACAACCTCGTCGAGGCGGGCGTCGGCAGCGCCGTCGCGCGACGCCTGCGTGAAGCCGGTGTGCGCACGCCGCTCGACACGTTCGGCATTCCCAAGGAGTTCCTCGTCCACGCCTCGCGCGGCGAGGTGCTCGCGACCGTGGGGCTGACGGCCGCCGACATCGTCGACGCTCTCGGGCGCGACGACGCAGCACTCACGCGCGCCGATGCGTACGACGGTGGTGCACACGCGCCTGACGGCGGTGCAAGCACCCGCGACGGTGACGCAGGCACGCCGGCCGCGGGACGTGATGCCGGTGCGACGGGTGATCTCGGGGACGCCATGCCGGTCGCCGCTCACGCCGACATCGACTGAGCGGTCGAACGACGTGGTGAAGTCACCCGATCTTCCTGTTCTCCCCGGCTCTGATCAGGTCGCGCCCGCGAGCGCGATCTGGAGCAGTGAGACGTGGCGCTGGGAGGCCGTGCGCTGGATGGACACGGCCCTCGCGCGGCGCGGTCTCGAACGTGTGCCGACGACGCCGTTGCAGCCGCGGGTGCGTCCCTGGTCGACGGTGCTCGTCGCCGAGACGACCGATCAAGGGCGCGTGTGGTTCAAGGCGACGAGCCCGGAGATGAGCCCCGAGGCCGCCATCCTGCGCGCGTTGCGTTCCGTCACGCCCGACGCGGTTCCGGTCGTGTGGGCCGACGACCCCGAGCGCGGCTGGCTGCTCATGCCCGATCAGGGCCCGGTGCTGCGTGACGTCCAGCGTGACGACGACGCCGTCAGCCTCATGTCGTCCGTGGTGCGACGCTACGCGCGACTGCAACGCTCGTCGACGCGGGTCCTCGATCAACTGCGCGACGCGGGCGTGCCCGACATGTCGCCGCGCGAATCTGCTCGCCGGTGGCAACGCCTTGGGCTCAAACCCGACACGACACGTGAGGTGCGCCGCGCCGCGCAGCGGCTCGACGCCGTCGGGTTGCCGCTGACCATTCAGCACGACGACCTGCACGCTGGCAACGTCTTTGCCGACGGCACCTCGGCGGGCGCTCACGACGCGCGCATCTTCGACTGGGGCGACGCGAGCGTCGGCAACCCGCTGTGCTCGCTGCTCGTCCCGCTCGAGCGCATCGGCCAGGGCCTCGACGACGACGCCGCCCGCGCAGCCCGTGAGCGCATCATGCGCGCCTACCTCAGCGTGTGGAGCGACGTCGTCTCGAGCACTGCGCTGAGCGCAGCCGTCGACGACGCCCTGCTCATCGCCCGGGTCGGGCGCGTCTTCACGTGGCAGCGCGCCCTGACGCGCGCGAGCGCCGACGAGCGGCACGCGTGGGGTGTGCACGGACGCCGGTTGATCGCCGAGATCAACCGTTCCCTCGGGCATGCGCCCGAGCCGTCGCACGACTGACGCATCGCGCTCGCGAGCCGTCAGGGCTCGGGCGTCAGCACCTCGACGCGGTTGCCGAACGCGTCGCGGCAGTGGAAGCGTTCGTAGCCGTCGAGGGTGTGGCGCTCGGCCCAGTTCACGTCGAAACCGGCGTCCTCGATGCGCGCGGCAAGGGCCCCCAGGGCAGCTGTCGATTCGACGACGAGGGCGGGGTGGGCCTTCTTGGCGGGGACGAACGGTTCGTCGATCCCGAGGTGGATCTCGGCCGCGACGGCGCCGTCGGCAGCGAACGCGCGGAACCACGCGCCGCCGCGCTGTGCGAGCACGCCGGGTTTGGCGACCTCGTCGAGGCCGAGGGCATCGCGGTAGAAACGTCGGGCGTCGTCCTCGCGACCCTCGGGCATCGAGACCTGGACATGATGCAACGTGAGCATGAGGCGCCTTCCGGTGAAAGTATCTTGACGTCAAGATACTTTCACCGGATACCCGCCGCGTCAACGATTCTCGACGGTCGCGGCTCAGCGATCGCGCCTCGCCACTTCGGCGCGCTCCCAACCACGTGCGTCCAGCACACCGCACCTGGCCTCTGCACGGTCACGCCATCAAAGACGAGGTCCGCGCTGCAGGCTGCCGAAACCAGGCGATCGCCCATCGAGCCGCTCTGCTCAGACCCATTCACCCCGTTCGACGAGGATGTCCTTAAGCACGTCGGCGCGGTCGGTGATGAGGCCGTCGACGCCGAGGTCGAGCAGACGCTCCATGTCGGCGCGTTCGTTGACCGTCCACACGTGGACGTCGAGCCCGGCGCCGTGCAGGGCGCGCAGGAGTCTCGGCGTCAGCACGCGCAGGCGGCCCTGACGTTCGGGGATCTGCACGGCGTCGATGCCGTGCGCGAGGCGCGCGACGAGGGGCGAACCGAGCACCGGCAGGTGCGCCGCGAGCCACAGCGCGATGGTGCGCGACTGCCCTGGCGATGAACGGACCGGTCGCGTCAGGCCGGCGAGGACGGCTCGGCGCCGCGCGTCGGAGAAGGAGGCGATGCGGACGCGATCGTGCGCGCCGCACCGTTCGATGCACTCGATGAGCGGTGTGACCGCGCCGGCCGATTTCACGTCGATGTTGACGCACACCTGCGGCAGTTGCGTCAGCAATTCCGCGAGTCGCGGGATCGGCTCGTGCCCGGCGATGCGCGCCCGTGCGACCACCTCCCATGGCAGGTGCGCGATCGCGCCGGCCCCGTCGCTCGTGCGGTCGAGGGTCGTGTCGTGGAAGGCGACGAGCACCCCGTCGACGGTGGCGTGCACGTCGGTCTCGACCCACCGGTAGCCGAGCTCGGCGGCCGCGCGGAACGCCGCCATCGAGTTCTCCAGCGCATGCGAGGTGCCACCGGAGAAACCGCGGTGGGCCAGGGCGACGGGCCCCGACGCGAGATGCGAGGTTGCCTTGGTCATGAGCAGCGGTCCTCACGTGCGACGGGAGACGAAACGGGTTCCCGCATCGTGCCACAGTCGGGCGTCCGGGGCGCTCATTCGGCATCGCGGGCATCAGCAGTGTTCGGTCGACAGGCGGCATCGTCCAGCACGCACGGTCGCGGCAGACCACCGCGGACCGAACTCGATCGCGAGCAGATCCGACCGGGTACCGGCCAGTAACAACTTGAGATGTGGCCTGCGATCCGGAAGAGTCGTGACTTCCGACCGCACGATGGACACCAGGGAGGACATCGCATGCAAGACGAAGAACCGAAGGCCGACGGCCCGCCGGGCGCCACCCCGGCAACGGCGATCACCGACGACAGCGCTGCGCCGGAGACGGAGGCCGCAACCCCGCAGACACCCGAGGAAGCGGCGCGCCACGAGGGCGAGTCGTCGGACCCGCTGCCCTCCGATCTGTCTGACGCCGCGCAGATCGCCGAGGACGACGACGACGAGGTCATCGCAGAGAAGTTGCGACGCCAGGGCGTGCGCCTCGGCAAGGGCGGAGTTGCGCCACGCGTCTTCTGGCCGGCACTCATCGTCATCCTCGCGGTGGCCGTGCTCGGCGTCGCCTTCCCCGACGGCACCGGTGAGGTGCTGACGAACATGCAGTCGTGGATCGTCACGAACTTCGGCTGGTACTACATGCTCGTCATCGGCGGGTTCATCGCCTTCGCCGCCTTCATGGGTCTCAGCCGCTACGGCTCGATCAAGCTCGGCAACGACGACGAGAAGCCCGAGTTCGGGGTCTTCTCCTGGTTCGCGATGCTGTTCGCCGCGGGCATGGGCATCGGCCTGGTCTTCTACGGCGTCGGTGAGCCACTCACCTACGCGACGACGATGCCGAAGCCCGGCTGGCCCGAAGGCGAGGCCGAGCGTTCACAGCTCGCGATGGCGCAGACCTTCGTCCACTGGGGTCTGCACCCGTGGGCGATCTACGCCGTCATCGGGCTGGCCCTCGCGTACGCGATCCACCGTCGCGGCCGCCCCATCTCGATCCGGTGGGCTCTCGAGCCGATCCTGGGCGAGCGCGTCAAGGGTTGGATGGGCGACCTCGTCGACATCCTGGCCATCTTCGGCACCGTGTTCGGTGTCGCGACGTCGCTGGGTCTCGGCGTGCAGCAGATCGCCTCCGGTCTGAAGTCCATCGGCATCCTCGACAGCACGGACAACACGATCCTCGTCATCCTCATCGTGTGCATCACGTTCCTGTCGACGCTGTCGTGTGTCTCCGGCCTCGGCAAGGGGATCAAGTGGCTGTCGAACATCAACCTCAGCCTCGCCGGTCTGCTGCTCATCTCGGTGCTGCTGCTCGGCCCGACGCTGTTCCTGTTCCAGAACCTCACCGAGGCGCTCGGCGTCTACCTCGCCAACGTGCTCGGCATGACCTTCGACGTCGGTGCCTACACGGGGGAGAAGGGCGCTGACTGGAACTCTGCGTGGACGATCTTCTACTGGGGCTGGTGGATCAGCTGGGCGCCGTTCGTCGGCGTCTTCATCGCCCGCATCTCCCGCGGGCGCACGATCCGCGAGTTCATCGCCGGCACGCTTCTCGTGCCCACGCTCGTCGGGTTCGTCTGGTTCGCCGTCATGGGCGGCGCCGGCATCCACCGTCAGCTCTTCGGTGACGGCGGTCTCGTCGACAAGACCGACGGTGTCGTCGCGGAGAAGGTGCTGTTCACGGTGCTGCAGGACATGCCGCTCGGGCAGGTGCTGTCCGTCATCGCGATCCTGCTCGTCGCCGTCTTCTTCATCACCTCCTCCGACTCGGGTTCACTCGTCGTCGACATGCTCGCCTCCGGTGGTCACCCCAACCCGCCGACGTGGTCGCGTGTGCTGTGGGCCCTCATGGAAGGTGCCATCGCCATCGGCCTGCTCCTCGCCGGCGGGCTCAAGGCGCTGCAGGCGGCGTCTCTCGCGACGGCATTGCCGTTCAGCGTCGTGCTCGTGCTCATGTGCGTCGCGACGTTCAAGGCGGTGCGCTACGACTACCGCCGTCGTGAGGAGAAGGAGTTCCTCGGTCGCGTCGAGTACGTGCGTCAGGAGTTGCAGTCGAACTTCGACGAGCACTTCGGCCGCCAGGTCGACCACCGCGTCGACAACCGCATCGACTACCGCATCAGTCGCACGACGGGCCCGTGGGGCGGCGGCAAGCACGCCAAGGACGACGGGCGCTCCTGAGCAGCGCGCCGTTCGCCCGAGGCCCCCGTGGAGTTCACCTCCACGGGGGCCTCGCGCCGTTCAGCCCCGCAATCATTCACCCGTTCAATCGGCGAGTGAGGGCCTGCGCGCTCGCTCGACACGCCGCGACGAACCGATCGTGTCGCTCGGCCGGATCCTCACCGTGGCGCGCGAGACGCCCCTCGTCCCACGTCACCGCGAGGCTCGCGGCCGGTAGCTCGTTGTGGTCGAGCACCGCGCACCCCACGGACGCGAAGCCCTCCGTCACCGAGCCGTTCTCCCAGGCATGGCCGCGTTGGCGCACCTGCGTGAGTTGTGAGCGCAGCTCCTTGAGCGTCCCCGGCGCATTGCCGCTCTCACGGCGTCGGACGAGGTCGTCGCTGCGCGGAAACAGCGCACGCACCTGCGCAGCGGGCAGGGCCGCGAGAATCGCAAGGCCACTCGCCGTCACGGTCGCGGGCAGCCGCACGCCGACGTCGGTGACGAGTGGCGGCACCCCGAGCGGTCGCTCCTCGAGCACGTACACGACGTCGCGCCCGTGCAGGACGGCGAGGTGCGCGCAGGCCCCCGTCCGCTCCGCGAGGTCGGTGACGATGCTCTGCGCCGCGCGCTGCAGCGGCGCCTGACGCCGGTAGGCCGAGCCAAGCTCGTGCGCGGCTGGCCCCAACCCCCAGCGTCGTGTCCCCTCGTCGTGCGTGACGAACCCTGCGGCGCGCAGCACGCCGAGCAACTTGTAGACGGACGAGCGGGGCAGGTCGAGCTCACGGGCGAGAGCCGCCGCCGGTGCGGGCGAGGGGCGCGCGGCGATGCGCTGCAAGAGCGCGAGGACGTGCTCGGCGGCGGGGACGGACGACGACATGCGCCCAGTGTCTCGTATCCGAGACAAAAAGCGCGTCCTGGGTCACGCACGAGTGTGGTCACGGGCGAAGGTGGTGTCATGACGAACGCCTCGATGCCTCAGCACCACCACGACCCCGCCGCGACGCCCGGCGCCGGCGTCACGCCCCCTGACATGAGCGCTGCCTGCGAGGTCGAGGTCGGCATCGGCGCCCTCAGCATCGACGACGTCGTCGCCGTCGCCCGCCATGACGCGCGCATCGTGCTCAGCGAGGCGAGTCGCGCGGAGGTCGCGAAGAGCCGCGCGATCATCGACGCCCTCGCCAACGACCCGGTGCCGCACTACGGCATCTCGACCGGTTTCGGTGCGCTCGCGACGCAGCACATCCCGCTCGAGAAGCGTCAGCAGCTGCAGCGCAGCCTCGTCGCCTCGCACGCCGCGGGCAGCGGTGAACCGGTCGAGTGCGAGGTCGTGCGCGCGCTCATGCTCCTGCGCATCTCGACGCTCGCGACCGGGCGCACCGGCATCCGTCCCGAGACGCTCGACGCGTATGTCGCGATGCTCAACGCCGGCATCACCCCGGTCGTGCGCGAGTACGGCTCGCTCGGTTGCTCCGGCGACCTCGCGCCGCTCGCGCACTGCGCGCTCGCGCTCATGGGCGAGGGCGAGGTCGTCGACGCCGCCGGCCACCTGACGAACGCCGAGAACGCGCTGCGCGCCGCCGGCATCGAGCCCGTCCAGCTGCAGGAGAAGGAGGGCCTGGCGCTCATCAACGGCACCGACGGCATGCTTGGCATGCTGTGCCTCGCCATCGCCGATCTACGCATGCTCTTGACGAGCGCCGACGTCGCCGCCGGCCTCAGCGTCGAGGGCCTGCTCGGCTCGGACGCCGTCTTCGCCGACGACCTGCAGCAGCTGCGCCCACACCCCGGCCAGGCGCTCTCGGCGGCGAACCTGCGCAAGGTGCTCGCGGGCAGCGGCATCCGCGAATCCCACCGTGAACCGGGCGCCTGCACCCGCGTGCAGGACGCCTATTCGCTGCGCTGCTCGCCGCAGGTCATCGGCGCGGCCCGCGACACCCTCGAGCACGCGACGACCGTCGCGAACCGTGAGCTCGCGGCCGCCGTCGACAACCCCGTCGTGACGCTCGACGGCCGCGTCGAGTCGAACGGCAACTTCCACGGAGCACCCGTCGCGTACGTCCTCGACTTCCTCGCCATCGTCATCGCCGACGTCGCGTCGATGAGTGAGCGCCGCACCGACCGCTTCCTCGACGTCGCCCGCAACCACGGCCTGCCGCCGTTCCTCGCCGACGACCCGGGCACCGACTCGGGCCTCATGATCGCGCAGTACACGGCCGCGGGCATCGTCAGCGAACTCAAGCGGCTCGCGAGCCCCGCGAGCGTCGACTCGATCCCGAGCAGCGCGATGCAGGAGGATCACGTCTCGATGGGCTGGGCCGGCGCCCGCAAGCTGCGTCGGGCCGTCGACGGTCTCGCCCGCGTCCTCGCCATCGAGACGCTGACGGCGACGCGCGGCATCCAGCTGCGCGCACCGCTGACGCCCGGGCCGGTCGCGGCCGCCGTCATCGCCGCGCTGACGGACGAGGCTGGCCAGACCGCCGGCATGCCGGGGCGCGATCGCTACCTCTCGCCGGAGATCGAACGCGCCGTCGCACTCGTCAAGAGTGGCGCCGTCCGTGACGCCGCCGCCCGAGCCGCGGGCTCGCTCGACTGACACGTCCGGGACGGTTTTTTTCGCGCACACCAGCGGGCGATCGTCCCTCCACCCTCCGCATCGACCCACCCGCAGTTCCGCCGAATCAGACCGAGGAGCACCCATGGAAGGCGCCCGCCCCGTCCGCGCACCCCGCGGCACCCAGTTGAACGCTCGCAGCTGGGCCACCGAGGCCCCCTTGCGCATGCTCATGAACAACCTCGACCCGGAGGTCGCCGAGCGCCCCGACGACCTCGTCGTCTACGGCGGCACCGGCCGCGCCGCACGTGACTGGCGCAGCTTCGACGCGATGGTGCGCACACTCGAGACGTTGAAGGCCGACGAGACGATGCTCGTGCAATCGGGCCGGCCCGTCGGCGTCATGCAGACGCACGAGTGGGCGCCGCGCGTGCTCATCGCGAACTCGAACCTCGTCGGCGACTGGGCGACGTGGCCCGAGTTCCGCCGCCTCGAGCAGATGGGTCTCACGATGTACGGCCAGATGACGGCCGGGTCGTGGATCTACATCGGCACCCAGGGCATCCTGCAGGGCACGTACGAGTGTTTCGCGGCGATCGCCGAGCGCACGTTCGGTGGCACCCTCGCGGGCACGCTGACGCTCACCGGCGGCTGCGGTGGCATGGGCGGCGCCCAGCCCCTTGCCGTCACGCTGAACGGTGGCACGTGCCTCATCGTCGACGTCGACCCGGCGCGTCTGCACCGCCGCGTCGAGCACGGCTATCTCGACGAGATCGCCGACGATCTGGACGACGCCATCGACCGCGCCGTCGCTGCGAAGAACGCGAAGAAGGCCGTGTCGATCGGCGTCGTCGGCAACGCCGCCGAGGTCTTCCCGGAGCTGTTGCGCCGCGACGTGCCCATCGACATCGTCACCGACCAGACGAGCGCGCACGACCCGCTGAGCTACCTGCCGATCGGCATCGACGTCGCCGACTGGTTCGAGTACGCCGCGAAGAAGCCCGAGGAGTTCACCGAGCGAGCGCAGGAGTCGATGGCGCGTCACGTGGAGGCGATGGTCGGTTTCCAGGACAAGGGCGTCGAGGTGTTCGACTACGGCAACTCGATCCGCGACGAGGCACGCCAGGGCGGTTACGACCGCGCGTTCGAGTTCGAGGGCTTCGTGCCGAAGTACATCCGCCCGCTGTTCTGCGAGGGCAAGGGCCCGTTCCGCTGGGTGGCGCTCTCGGGCGACCCGAAGGACATCTACGCGACGGACGAGGCGGTGCTCGACCTGTTCCCGGACAACGAGCGCCTGCACCGCTGGATCAAGGGCGCCCGCGAGAAGGTGCACTTCGAGGGTCTGCCGGCGCGCATCTGCTGGCTTGGCTACGGCGAACGCGACAAGGCCGGCCTGCGCTTCAACGACATGGTTGCGAACGGCGAGGTGAGCGCCCCCATCGTCATCGGGCGCGACCACCTCGACTGCGGCTCTGTCGCCTCGCCCTACCGCGAGACGGAGGCCATGCAGGATGGCTCCGACGCCATCGCCGACTGGCCGCTGCTCAACGCCCTCGTCAACACGGCGAGCGGCGCGAGCTGGGTCTCGCTGCACCACGGCGGCGGTGTCGGCATCGGACGCTCGATGCACGCGGGGCAGGTCTCCGTCGCGGACGGCACGCCGCTGGCCGCGCAGAAGCTCGCGCGCGTGTTGACGAACGACCCCGGCATGGGTGTCATCCGCCATGTCGACGCAGGCTACGACATCGCCGAGAACGTTGCCGCCGAGCGCGGCGTCCGCATCCCGATGAGCGAGGGCTGAGCGGGACGACGTCGGACGCGGGGGCGTGGCGTGCTCGGCATGCCCCGCCCCGCTTCCGAGCCGGACATGTCCGATGACGACGAGGACCCGGAGGGTTTCGATGACCGAGCGCACGTTCGAGGGCCTGTGGGCCGACCTCGCCCCGGTGGGGCGCGACAAGCACAGTGGCGGATACCGCCGATTCGCCTGGAGCCGTGAGGATTCCACGCTCCGCGAATGGTTCGACGGGGAGTGTGAAGCGCTCGGTCTCGACGTCGTCGAGGACCGCGCAGGCAACCAGTGGGCGTGGTGGGGCGAGCCGGATCGGACGCCTGGCGTCGCCACCGGATCGCACCTTGACTCGGTGCCCGACGGTGGGGCGTTCGACGGACCCCTGGGCGTCGTCTCGTCGTTGCTCGCGGTGCGCCGACTCAAGGAGTCGGGGTTCGCGCCCGCGCGCCCGATCGGTGTCGTCAACTTCGTCGACGAGGAGGGCGCGCGCTTCGGCGTCGCCTGCGCGGGCTCGCGCCTCATCACCGGAGCGCTGACGGTCGAGCGCGCCCTCGGCCTGCGCGACACCGACGGTGTCACGATGGCACAGGCGTGGGAGCGCGCGGGGCGTGAGCCGTCGGATCTCGGGCGGGACGACGCGGCCCTCGCGCGCCTCGCGTGCTTCGTCGAGGTGCACGTCGAACAGGGGCGGGCACTGATCGACCTGCCCCGTGACGCAGCGGGCGATCCGTTCGGCGCCGCCGTCGCGGTCGGCACCGACATCTGGCCGCACGGACGGTTTCGCGCCGACCTGACCGGGCGCGCCGACCACGCCGGGACGACGGCGCTCGGCGACCGCGACGACGCCCTGGTCAAGGCCGCCCGGTTCATCGAGCAGGTGCGGGCGGCGGCCACCTCGCGTGACGACGGTGCCGTGCGCCGCGTCGTCGCGACCGTCGGAAAGCTCGACGTCACGCCCGGCGGCATCAACGCCATCGCCTCCCACGTGACGGCGTGGGTCGACGCCCGCGGCGTCCGCGAGGACGACGTGCGCGCAGCGATCGACGAGATCGCAGGTCGCGCAGCGGAACTCGGTGGCGAATGGCGGGAGGAGTCATGGACGCCGACGACCCCGTTCGACGCCGACCTCGTCGCGCGCGTGCACCGCACGCTCGGTGAGGGTGTGCCGATGCTCGGCACCGGCGCCGGCCACGACGCCGGCATCCTCGCCAACCACGGCATCCCCAGCGTCATGTTGTTCGTGCGCAACCCGACGGGCACGTCGCACTCGCCCGAGGAGTTCGCGCAGACCGACGACTGCCTGCGCGGCGTCGACGCACTCGTCCGCGTGCTCGAGGATCTCGCGTCATGACCATCTACCACGTGCCGTTCGCGCACCTTCGCGACGGCCTCGCGCGCGATGTCCGACTCGTCGAGGAGGACGGGCGATGGGTCGAGGTGACGGCGAATGCGTCACCGAGAGATGGGCTGTCGGGTGGATCGACGGCTGGCGGTCCGAGTGGCGGGACGCCGAGTGGCGTGTCCTCTGACGACGCATCCTCGGACGACGTGATCAGGCTCGACGGGGTCGCACTGCCCGGTTTCGCGAACTGCCACAGCCATGCGTTCCACCGCGCATTGCGCGGGCGCACGCATGACGACGGTGGCACGTTCTGGATGTGGCGTGAACGTATGTACCGCGTTGCGGCGCAGCTCGATCCGTCGACATACCTCGCACTGGCGCGCGCCGTGTACGCCGAGATGGCGCTGGCCGGCGTCACGGCGGTGGGGGAGTTCCACTACGTCCACCAC
>NZ_LSJT01000039.1:0-289 GCF_001556795.1 Dermacoccus sp. CCH2-D9 | reverse complement strand
ACCCACGATCCCCTATCGGTGGTGGTGCGTTGACCGGTTGAACTCGCCTTCGTTTGAGCTACGACCGGTATGCTCACAGCGTGAGGAGAGGGGGGCAGAAGCAGGGGGTGAGGTGCCCGGCCGCCTCGAAGGCCGCTGTCGTAAAGACCGACTGGAATAGTGCAATGATCCGGCGCTCGGTCAGTATGCGAGGCATGATCACGTCATGGTGAGGAACGTGTGGCTGCGTCCCGTGTCCGAGGCGGGCAGCCCGGACAGCACGGACACCGCCCGGTGCGCCATGTGCGGT
>NZ_LSJT01000038.1:0-1758 GCF_001556795.1 Dermacoccus sp. CCH2-D9 | reverse complement strand
CGACGACGACCCGCTCGCAGGAGCCGAGGCGGTGGACGATGGGGGCGTGGACGCCGCCGACACTGAGGCCGACGTCGACGCTGATGACGAGGCGTCACCGCTCGTCGACGATCCGCTCGAGCACCCGACGAGGGTGGTGAGGGCGCAGAGTGAGACTGCAGCCGTGATGGTGTGTCGCATGGCTTCCTCCGACGACGGGTGCGCCGGCCGGGACGAGCTGGGGCGTTCGTGCTCGGCTGGGGCGTCGTGACGTGCTGGGCTCACAGTAGAGCCGCCGCGACGTCAGGGGAGGGCGTTTTCGGTTGCGAATCGGTCTCGGTTGCCCGCGAGGTGAGGGAGCGGGCCAACCTGGGCGGGTCTTGGATCCGGGCGATGGCCGCTCGCCTGCCGAGTGGGGCCCGTCAACTCGAGCCCACCCGAGCACCGCACCCGACATGCGACGAGGGCGGCCCCGCGTCTGCGAGTGCCGCCCTCGTCCTCGGTGCGCCTGGGGAGACTTGAACTCCCACGTCTAAGACACCAGAACCTAAATCTGGCGCGTCTGCCAATTCCGCCACAGGCGCAGCGCCGACGATCCTACGTCACGTCGTCCGAGCCCATGCCGACGCCGACGCTTGCACAGGATGGCAGGTAACTCACGAGGAGGCGAGTCGTGACGGGCTTACACGTGAGTTGTCCGCCATCCTGCGTGGGGCAGAACCGCGGCGGGGCCGCGCCCACCCTGCGTCAGGGCGCGCTCAGGCTTCGAACTTCAGGGCCTTCTTCAGTGACGCGACGTGTCCGGTGGCCTTGACGTTGTAGCGCGCGAGCTCGATGACGCCGTTCTCGTCGATGACGAACGTCGAACGGATGACGCCGACGACGGGCTTTCCGTACAGCTTCTTCTCGCCGTAGGCGCCGTACGCCTCGAGTGTCGTCTTCGACTCGTCCGACAGCAGCGGGTACGTCAGCTGCTCCTTCTCGACGAACGTCGCGAGCCTGGCGGGCGCGTCGGGGCTGATGCCGATGACCTCGTAGCCCGCGGCCTGCAGCGGTGCGAGCGAGTCGCGGAAGTCGCAGGCCTCCGTGGTGCATCCTGGCGTCATCGCGGCGGGGTAGAAGAAGATGATGAGTTTGCGGCCGGCGTAGTCGCCAAGGCAGATCTGGGTGCCGGCGTCACTCGTCAGCGTGAAGTCGGGGGCGCGTGTACCAGCTTCGAGGCGTGCCATGGGTGAAGTCCTCCTGAGCGAATCCGTCTGGTGCGTTAACCTTTGAGTCAAGATCCTAGTTTTCCGCATGTGGCAAGGAGACCCACCATGGCACCCAAGACGGCCAAGCAGATCGAAGCTGAGCTCGCCGCGTCGCGTTCGCGCCTCGCCGGCACGATCGACGAGCTCGCGTTCCGCGCGCAGCCGAAGGAGATCGCCAAGCGTCAGACCGAGAGCGCTCGCCTCGCGCTGACCGACGCGACCCGCACTGCTGACGGCGACCTGCGCTCCGACCGTGTCGCGATGGGTCTCGGCGGCCTCGGTGGGCTGCTCGTGCTCGTCGGCCTCGCGAAGCGCCTTCGATCCTGACACTGGGCGCCCCACGGCGCCCCCCGACGTGGCCCGTTCGTCCCGCGACGAGCGGGCCACGCGTGTTTCTCCGAGCCGTCGCGACGGGGGAGGCGCAGGCGCTGACACGAATTTGGCCTCGCACCTGCCGTTCATGTAGTGTTTCTCCTCGTTGCGCCAATAGCTCAATTGGCAGAGCAGCTGACTCTTAATCAGCGGGTTC
>NZ_LSJT01000037.1:0-3583 GCF_001556795.1 Dermacoccus sp. CCH2-D9 | reverse complement strand
CCCTTCTGCGCTTTTCGTCCACATTCGAATGTGGACGAAAAGCGCAGAAGGGTACAGGGATCGCAGAGGTGCTCAGCGCTCGACGCGGGTGAGGAAACCGTTGGCGACGAGGCGCTTCAGCAGCGGCAGCGTGCCGCGGACGGCGTCGTCAGCGGGCACGTCGACGAGCGTTGCGATGGCCTCCAGCGCCGTGCGCGCCGTCATCGATCCGTCGCAGACCGACAGGAACGCGGCGAGCACGGTGTCGGCCTGGATCGACATGCCGAACCCGCCGCCCTGACGGATCATGATGACGCTCGGGTCGCTCGCTCCGGGCTTCGTGTGACGCTCCTCCGTGACGTCCGGCGCGGCCTGCCAGAACGAGTCGAGCACCGCGTCGTCTCCGACACGCGCCATCCACGCCCGCGCGGCGAGACCTGCGTCGATCGTCGGGCCCATGGCGGCGGCGACAGAGCCGCGCTCGTCGAGCAGATCGGTGAACCGGGGACGGGGTTCGGCCGGCCTCTGGAGCGTGATGATGCCGAAGCCGATGCGCTCGACGCCGCGCGCCGCGAAGTCGTCGAGCCAGGCCGAGTACATGGCGTCGTACTCGGGCGACCCGACGGGCGCGCCACCGTCACGCGCCCACAGTTCGGCGTATTCACACGGATCCTGCACCTCGCGCTGCACCACGAGCGCATCGAGGTCGACGCCGTCGAGCCATCGCTCCCAGACGTCTTCGAACGTCTCGCCGTCGCGCATCTCCCAGTTGCCGAGGAACTGTGCGACACCACCGGGTTCGAGGTGGGCGCCGACGTCGCGAACCAGGTTGCGCACGACGGCGTCACCCACCGCACCGCCGTCGCGGTACTCGTACTCGGGCATGCCGGGGCGACGCGGCGTGATGACGAACGGCGGGTTGCTCACGATGAGGTCGAATCGGCGGCCGGCGACCGGTTCGAGCATCGAACCGGCGAGCACCTCGACGTCGAGATCGTTGAGGGCGGCGTTGAAGCAGACGAAGGCGAGCGCGCGTGTCGCGAGGTCCGAGGCGACGATGTGCTCGACGTGGCCCGCGAGGTGCGCGGCCTGAACACCGCAGCCGGTGCCGAGGTCGAGGGCGCTGCGGACGGTGCGTCGCGGGGTCCATCTTGCGAGGGTCGTCGACGCGCCACCGATGCCGAGCACATGATCGGGTTCGAGCACCTGGCCCGTCGCGATCTCCGAGAGATCCGATGCCAGCCACCATGACGACGTCTCGTCGCCGTACGGGCGCAGGTCGCACGTAGCGACGAGAATGCGGTCGTCCCCGTCTCCGCGCATCTGTTCGAGGGTGTCGTCGTCGGCGAGCAGCCCGAGCGCCGTGAGACCGTCGACCCCCGCGGCGGGGAAGGCCGCCTCGATCCGCGCCGGACTCATGCGCCCACCGAGCGTGAACAGTGCCACCATCGTCGCGACAGGACTGTCGTCGTCGGCCAGGATGCGGCGAGCAGCCGTCGGCTGTTCGCGGTGCAGCGCGGCCGACGCACTCGGGCCGAGGACGTCGGCGACCGCCTCGACGGTGTAGGGCGCCGCAGCGAGGTCAGCGCGCAGAGCGACGAGCTGATCGCGCGTGGAATCGTCGACGTGAGGGGCCGGGGAAGACATGACCCCAGTATGGCGTTGACCTGGTGCACGCCGCCGACCCCATGAGGACCGGCGCGCGCCGGCGGAGCGTCAGGCGCCCGCCTTGACCGCCGCGACGGCGTCAGCGGCGGTGGAATCGATGGTGAAGATCTTCTCGAGGCCGGTGATCTGGAAGTTGCGGAGCACCCGGGGATTGGTGATGACGACCCGCATGACCCCCTCGAGCATCCGAACGGCCTTGAGGCGGCCCACGAGCACACCGAGGCCGGTCGAATCGAGGAAGCTGACCTCGCTCATGTCGACGACCATCGCCTTGTCACCGGCGGCGAGCACCTTCGAAATGGCGTCCCGCAGAACGGGGGCGGTGTACACGTCGACCTCCCCGGCGAAGGCGATGACGGCGATGCCGTCGTCCCGGCGAAGGTTCACTCTGAGTTCCACGCGGCCCGGGCTCCTGCTGCTCGACGGTTCATCCTGGCGCAGGCGAGGCCTGCTCTCTGGGAATTCAGTTTTGTCACAGGAAGCCGAAAAGTCAATGCAAGTTGATTTCACATTCATCTCCTTCGAGGTGACATCCAGGGTGGAGGGTGCGCATGAGTTCTGCGGTCACGCGCACTGACGGTGCGGGCCCCGAGCAATGGCTCGACGCGCTGCGTGACGCCGGCACCGGTGGTGTCACCCACGTGCGCACGCGCCCCGCCCGTGAGGCCTCGCTCGCCGAGTGGCCCGACGCGGTGGCGCCTGCGGTTCGAGCTGCGTTCGAGGGCAAGGGAATCCACCACCTGTGGTCGCATCAACGAACCGCACTCGACGCCGTGTTCGAGCGCCGCCACGTCGTCGTCGCGACCGGAACCGCCTCGGGCAAGTCGCTCGCCTACCAGGTGCCGATGCTGACGGCTGCCGTCGACGGCGCCGACTTCGCGCGCCGCCCCGGCGACCCGCCCGTCAGCGCGCTCGCGGCGATCCGCGGAGCCACGACGCTCTACCTCTCGCCCACGAAGGCGCTCGCCGCCGACCAACGCGCGCGCCTCGACGCCCTCGCCATCCCGGGTGCGCGCATCGCGACGCTCGACGGTGACACTCCCCCGGACGAGCGACGCTGGATCCGCGACCACGCCGGCATCATCCTGACCAACCCGGATCTGCTCCACCACTCGATGCTGCCCGCTCACGAACGCTGGTCGATCTTCTGGCGCTCGCTGCGCCTCGTCGTCATCGACGAGTGCCATGTCTATCGCGGCGTGTTCGGCGCCCACACGGCCGGCGTCATCCGACGTCTGCGCCGTGTCGCCGCGCGCTACGGCAGTCACCCGACGTTCGTGCTCGCCTCCGCGACCTCCGGTGAACCCGCCGCACACGCCCGCGCTCTGACAGGCCTCGACGTCGACGCCGTCACCGACGACGGCTCGCCGAGCCCAGCCCTGACGTTCGCGCTGTGGGAGCCCGGCCCGCCCCCGGGCGCGGCAGAGGCCATGGGTGAGGCCGTGGCGGCAGCCACAGATGCGATGAGCGACGAGGATGGCGACGCCGCGCGGGATGGCGACGCGGCCCAGGCTGCTCCTGGCTCTGCCCAGGATCGTGGCGCCGCCCAGGAAGGCGGCGCGGACGATGGCCTCACAGTCGAAGACCTCGGGCGTCGTAGTGCCGTCGCCGAAACGGCCGACTTGTTCGGCGAACTGGTCGGGCGCGGCGTGCAGACGCTCGCGTTCGCGCGCTCGCGTGTGGGTGTCGAGGTGATGGCCGACATGGCGCGAAACCGCCTGTGGAACCACGGGTTCGACCCCGACCTCGTCGCTGCCTATCGCGGGGGTTACCTGCCCGAGGAACGCCGCACCGTCGAATGCGGGCTGCGCGACGGCACCCTCGCCGGGGTGGCCGCCACGAGCGCGCTCGAGCTCGGCATCGACGTCAGCGGCCTCGACGCCGTCCTGCTCGCCGGGTGGCCGGGGACGGTCGCGTCGCTGCATCAGCAGAGCGG